>NZ_JAYGIL010000040.1:0-54368 GCF_034931025.1 Arcicella gelida
GACTTATCCATAAAAATGACAATTATTGTTGCTAAGTTATTTAAAGTTTTTTGTTGGGGCTTTGATTTTTTAAAAAATCAAAGCCCCAACAAAACTTACACAACTAAGGGGAGGGTGCCGTTCAAGCTTTTAGGTTTTAATACTGAGTCAATTAGGGGAGTGCTCTATAAGACCACTTCAAGTGAACTCTAATGCACTCAGAGTACTCTATAAGACCGCTTCGAGTGAACTCTAATGCACTCCGAGTGCTCAGTAAGACCGCTACGAGTGAACTCTAATGCACTCGGAGTGCTCTAAAAGACCGCTTCGAGTGAACTCTAATGCACTCGGAGTGCTCTATAAGACCGCTTCAAGCAAACTCTAATGCACTCAGAGTGCTCTATAAGACCGCTTCAAGTGAACTCTAATGCACTCAAAGTACTCTATAAGACCGCTTCGTGTGAACTCTAATGCACTCGGAGTGCTCTATAAGACCGCTTCGTGTGAACTCTAATGCACTCGGAGTGCTCTATAAGACCGCTTCGAGTGAACTCTAATGCACTCAGAGTGCTCTACAAGACCGCTTCGAGTGAACTCTAATGCACTCCGAGTGCTCTATAAGACCACTTTGAGTGAACTTAAAAGTAAATTTTGACTGATAGCCGAAGACCGAAAGCTGTCCGCTTAATACCTCTTAATCTGCTCCATAATCTTAATTTGCTCCAAAACTTCTTCTGGTTTTACCAAAACTTCAGCTTTGCCAGTAATGGCTTCGTAAAGGTTTTGGAAAAGTATTCCCCAATCGCCTTTTAGTGTTTCAATCGTTCCTCTGAAATGTAAACCGTTTACATCGCTGTTAAGTATTCCTGCTTGAATGGCTGGTTCAATTCCGAAACCTTCCATGTTTGGCAAAATACCTGCTTTCAGATGGTCTTCTTGTACATCTATTCCATATTTTACAAAAGAACCTTTTGTACCATGTAAAATATATCTAGGTCCTTCTTCACGAACCATCAAACTTGATTTTAAGGTAACTTTTAGCTTACCATAATCAAGACGGATGTCGAAAGAATCATCAATTTCTGAGCCTTCTCTTTGTGTACAAGTTTCACCCCATACTTTTTCTGGTGTACCAAAAAGTACAATTGCTTGGTCGATAATATGCGAACCTAAATCATACAAAATACCATTAGCAGCATTGTTGGTTTCTTTCCATTTCTTGGCATTTAAAATTGGCTTGTAGCGGTCGAAATGTACTTCGTAGCTTAATAAATCTCCTAATAAACCATCTTCAATTACTTTTTTTACCGTCATAAAATCGCTATCAAAACGGCGATTTTGGTAAATAGAGATGATTTTACCTCTTTCTTTCGATAATTGAATCAATTCTTCTGCTTGTTCAGCAGTTGCAGTGAAAGGTTTTTCTACCAATACGTGCTTATCTGCTAACAAACATTTCTTAGCAAATTCGTAATGTGTAGCGTTTGGGGAACAAATACTTACCAAGTCGATAGCATCGTCGGCTAATACTTCTTCCAAACTTTTCATTACTTCAACAGCAGGAAAATATTCTTTTGGATTTTGACTATTAGAAACAATCGTTTTAAGATTGAAATTGGGATTTACCGAGAAAAATGGGGCTTGGAGGTATCTGCCTGATAAACCAAAACCAATGAGTGCAACATTGAGCATTATTTATTGGGAGTCTGTTTATAAATTTATTCTAACAAAATAAGCATAAAACTAGTAAAGTTTACTGGATATTGCCTTGTCAATCATCGCTAGTTTTGATTCATCTATACCTCATTTGCTAAATTATCAGACAATTAGCAGATATTTCATTATGGTTCTCGTAAATTTGTAGTCTTATAACAAAACGTTAATAAAGAACTTTAAAAATAACGGTGTAACCAATGTTAAATCTCGTCTTATTCGGCCCTCCAGGTGCAGGTAAAGGAACACAGTCAGCTAAATTAATTGAAAAGTATCAGTTAGTACATATTTCTACAGGAGATATGTTTCGCATGCACATTTCTAATAATACTGAACTAGGGCAACGTGTGAAACAAATCTTAGCTGATGGGCTTTTAGTACCAGATTCGGTGACGATAGATATGCTAGAAGAAGAAGTAAAGAACAATCCTGAAGCAAAAGGCTTTATCTTTGACGGCTTTCCACGTACTGTAACACAAGCAGAAGCATTAGATGCTTATTTGACCAAAAACGGACAAAAAATTAATGGTGTAGTTCAGTTAGATGTTAACGAAGACGAAATCAAAAATAGAATTGCTGAAAGACAAAAAGTATCGGGTCGTGCTGATGATGATGCTGATAAATTGTTGAAGCGTATCGACGAATACTTCTCTAAAACAGTTCATGTTTTACCATATTACGACGCTCAAGGCAAAGTATCTAAAGTAAACGGAATCGGAAATATCGAAGAAATTTTTACTAATATCTGTACTGCAATTGATGCAGTAAAATAATTTATCTGTGGGTAATTTGTGGCGATTTTATATTTCTACGAATTACCCATTTTTAAATCAATCAATAATATCCAAAATATCATGGCATCCAACTTCATTGACTACGTAAAAATTAACGTCCGTTCGGGCCACGGAGGAAGCGGCTCTAGCCATTTTCGTCGTGAAAAACACGTACCTAAAGGTGGTCCAGATGGTGGTGATGGCGGTCGTGGAGGACACGTTGTTCTGAGAGGAAACTCACAACACTGGACTTTACTCCACCTAAAATACCAAAAACATATTTTTGCGAAAGACGGAAAAGGTGGCGAAGGCGGACGCCGTTCGGGGCTTCAAGGTGAAGATGCAATCATTGATGTTCCGTTAGGAACAATTGTAAAAGACCCTGAAACAGGCGAAGTATTAGCAGAAGTGACCAAAAATGGTGAAGAAGTAATTCTTTTGAAAGGAGGAAGAGGCGGTTTAGGTAATACCAATTTTAAATCATCAACAAATCAAGCTCCACATTATGCACAGCCAGGTGAAATAGGCGAAGACATGTGGGTAGTTTTAGAACTAAAAGTATTGGCAGACGTAGGTTTGGTGGGTTTCCCGAATGCAGGAAAGTCAACTTTACTTTCAGTAATGTCGGCTGCTACTCCTGAAATCGCAGATTATCCTTTTACAACACTTACTCCTAATTTAGGTGTGGTTGCCTATAGAAATTTCAAGTCATTTATCATGGCTGATATTCCGGGGATTATCGAAGGTGCGGCTGAGGGTAAAGGCTTAGGCACTAGATTTTTAAGACATATCGAGCGAAATTCTATTTTGTTGTTTTTAGTGCCTGCTTCGGTAGAAAACATCGAAGAAGAGTATCTAATTCTTCTCAATGAATTAAAGCAATATAACCCTGCTTTGTTGGATAAAGAAAGAATTTTGGCTGTTTCAAAAATGGATTTAGTAATATCTGAAGAAGATAAAGATAGAATCCTGAAACAGATTCCCGAAAACTTACCATACGTATTAATTTCTTCAGCAATGCAGCAGGGATTAACAGAATTGAAAGATTTATTGTGGACAACTTTACAGAATGCTCAACCACCAGTAGAAAAACCGACTGAGGATGTTGAACAACTCGAAAGTGATTCTGAGTAAAAATATTTTATAATCTACATTTCATCGATTTTATCTGAAATGTAGATTATTACAGTACCCATCAACTTCATTTGATTACAGCATCCGTTTGTAACAAAAGCAATCAACTCAATAACTATGAAAACAAGCTGTTCATATCTTTTAATGATTTGGTTGATCCTATCATTAAAGGTATCGTCTGCACAAACCCCAACAATTACTGCTGCTGGTGTTTATACTTGTACAGGTACCGGAACATCCAAACTCACTTTACCAAGTGGTTATGTTGTTTATGAATGGTATAATGCCAGTAATGTTTTAGTTGCTTCAACACAAACTTATCTTGCCACGCCCGGAACTTATACGGCAAAAGTAAAACAAACTGCGATTGGTTCTTATATTTCAGTGGGTGCTTTTACTGTTACGCAAATTGTTCCTATTGCTCCAACGGTGACTCCACCAACTGATGTTGTAACAGCTGTTTGTGGCACAAGTACTAGAAATATTGTAGCCAGTGGAGCAACTAATTATGAATGGAAAAGAGACGGAACATCCTTAAGCATCACCACTGCAACTTTATCCGTTGCAGGAACTTCAGTATCAACTGCGAGTACTTATTCTTATACTGTTTCCACAACTAATAGCACAACAGGTTGTACATCAACAAGTACAGCTGTCAGTTTGAAGGTTTCACCGAAACCCACAACACCAGTAATTTCAGCAGTAAGTCCCAATTTAATTTGTGGAACAGATACAAAGACGCTTTCTGCAACCAGTGGAGGTACTTCTTATGTTTGGAAGCGTGATGGAACAACTCTTGGTTCAACGATTAATACTTTAGCAGTATCAGGGAATGATGTTTCTACGGCTGGAACTTACAACTATAAAGTAGTTTACCAAAACGCTGTTGGTTGTACTTCTGATACTTCTGTGGCTATTAGTTTAAAGGTTTCTCCCAAACCTGCTACACCCGTAATTTCACCATTAAGTTCAAGCTTAATTTGTGGAACAGATTCAAAAACATTAACGGCAACGAGTGGTGGAAGTTCTTATGTATGGAAACGGGATGGAACAATACTGGGTACAACGACCAGTAGTTTAACAATCAGCGGAGCAAGTCTTGTTACAGCAGGAGTTTATAAGTATAAAGTAGTTCTTCAAAATGCAGTTGGTTGTGTTTCTGATACTTCATCGGTCATCAATTTGACATATTCTCCAAAACCCACAACGCCAATTATTTCGCCAGTAAACCCCAATTTAATTTGTGGAACGAATACAACAACTTTAACGGCTACAAGTGGTGGTGCTTCTTATATTTGGAAGCGTGATACTACAACGCTAAGTGCTGTTATTAATACTTTATCTGTTAAAGGAACAGATGTTTTAGTAGCAGGTACATATAAGTATAAAGTTGTTCTAAAAAATACTGCTGGTTGTTTTTCAGATACTTCGGTAGCGATTAGCTTAAAGGTTTCTCCAAAACCTGCTACTCCAGTGATTTCATCTGTCAGTCCAAACTTAGTTTGTGGAACAGATTTAAAAACATTAACAGCTACGAGTGGTGGAGCGTCTTATGTTTGGAAACGAGATACTACAACATTAGCATCAGCGATTAATACTTTATCCGTTAAAGGAACAGATGTTTTATTAGCGGGTACTTATAGTTATAAAGTTGTGCTGAAAAATTCAGTTGGTTGTGTCTCTGATACTTCAGCTATACTTAGTTTAAAGGTTTCTCCAAAACCTGTTAAACCTGTTATTGCAGCAGTTGATACCAATGCAATTTGTGGCATAAGTACTAAAACACTTACAGCAACAACTGGCGGTACTTCCTATATCTGGAAAAGAGATACAACTACTTTGTCTTCAAAAATAAATGCTTTAATCGTTACGGGTAATGATGTTACAAAGGCTGGAGTTTATCAGTATAGAGTAATATTACAAAACTCTGTAGGTTGTCTTTCTGATACTTCTTTAGCTGTTGGCTTGAAAGTTTCACCTAAACCAATTAAGCCAGTTATTGCAACACCAAGTTCGAATTTGGTTTGTGGTACAGAAACAAAAACATTAATAGCAACAAGCGGTGGAAGTAGATACATCTGGAAACGAGATGCCACAATACTTTCATCAAAAGTGAATACGCTTATCGTTACAAGAGCTGATGTTAAAGCAGACAGTTCTTATAACTTTAAAGTAACTTTAATCAATGAAGTGGGTTGTGTTTCTGATACTTCAGCGGTTCAATCTTTAGTGTTGTCTGTGAATCCTGCAAAACCTTCTATTACTGCTGGTGGAGCTACTACTTTTTGCGATGGTGGAAGTGTTGTTTTAACTTCTTCTTATACAAGCAATAGTAATTTATGGAGTAGAACAAATGGCACTGATATTCAAACTACAGGCAAAAATGGTATAACCGTAACAGCAAGTAATACATTCACCGTTAAGGCTAAAAATATTTTTGGCTGTTTTTCTATCGCTTCAGAACCGCTGATTGTGACGGTAAATGCCAACCCAAGTCCTCCTGTTATTCTTGAAGGAACAGCAGTAAGTATTTGTAATCTTGATAGCACTGTACTTAGTGCAAACAATAAAGGTAACGGAGTATATTCGTGGAATAATGGAAAGAAAGCAAGAAGTATTACCGTAAATTCTGCTGGAAATTATAGCTTAACTTATACTGATGGAAATACCTGTACTTCTGCTCCTTCTTTGGTTACAGTACTAACGGTAAATCCTTTGCCTGCAAAACCTACCATTACTGCAAGTCGCCCACTTGAATTTTGTGATGAAGATTTTACCACATTAAGGTCTTCAACGGCTTCGGGGTATCTTTGGAGCAACGGACAAACAACCGCTCAGATTGATGTGAAAATCTCTTCAGTAATCTCTGTAATTGCTATCTCAGATAAAGGTTGTAAATCAAAAGATGCTTCTAATCCAGTAACAGTTATTGTTAATCCTTTGCCTAATACACCAAATGTTTTAGCAAATGGACCATTAATTTTCTGTCCAGATTCTACCGTTACGTTGTCGTCTTCGGTAGTTGGAAGTGAATATATTTGGACGAATACGCTCAATAGTTCTGTCTTTAACAAGACACAATCAGTTGTGATTAATGAACCAGGCGAGTACGCTGTTCAAGCAATTAGTGCGAAGAAATGTGTTTCTAAAATTTCAAAAAGTGTAAAAGTGAGTGTGCGTGAAGCACCACAGCCAGCTAGTATTTTGGCTTCACCAATTGCTACTTTCTGTAAGGGTGGAAATGTTACTTTAAGAGCATTAATTGCTAATGGAAACGTTGACCGATATAGCTGGAGAAATGAAGATACTCAAAAAGAAATAGCCATTTCTTCATCTATCACAACTGATACTTCTGGAAGATATTCTGTAAAAGTAAGAGATGTTTTTGGATGTTTCTCTGCTTATTCTAGGGTACTGAAAGTTACTGTAAACCCATTACCGAATAAACCAACATTGAGAATTGTTCGTCCAAAAATTTTCTGTGATGGCGATAGTACTTTACTAGAAGCAAGTTTACCAAGTACAACAACGAATGGTAGTAAAAATGTGTATCAATGGACAGTTGACGGACAACTACAAAGTAATATCAGCGGAAGAATTTTTACTTGGAAAAAAGCCAATTCAATTGGTGTAGCCATTATTGATACTAACGGCTGTAAATCTGTGGCAAGTTCTGATACGATAAAAACAACGGTTAATCCACTTCCATCGGCACCATCAATTATAATCAGAGGTTCAAATCCATTCTGTGCTGATAAAAATGTTTCTTTGACGGCTATCGGTGTACAGGCTAATAGTTATAAATGGAGTATTTCATCAAGTACTAGCAGTACAATTACAGTAAATACGGCTGGCAATGTAACGGTTCAAGCGGTAAGTACATTTGCATGTCTTTCTAAACCATCGCAGCCAATCATTCTGAATATTAATCCATTGCCTGCTGCTCCACAGATTACCAATGCTTCAAGTACTGTCTTTTGCGATGGCGAAAGTGTTACTTTATCTACTGCCAATACTAATAAAGCTTATTGGTATAAAAGTACTAACGACTCTCTAGGAACAGGCTCTAATAATACAATTGCTATCAATAAATCAGGAAGTTATTTTGCTAGAGTAGAAGATAGAAACTCATGTTTTTCAGCACCTTCCAATAATATTACTGTTGATGTACGTTCGCTTCCAAGTACTCCTGTTATTTCACAAGCGGGTGCTTTCTATTTAGAAGCACAAAGTAATGGTGACGATGAAGGATATATCTGGAAATATAATGGCGATGAGCAAAAGAGCTTTATCACAAAAACAATTAAAGTGAAAAAAGATGGTGATTATCAAGTACAGGCAAGTGTTGTGTACAACCAAGTAGCCTTGCCGGGTGGAAAATTGATGTGTTATTCGAAACCTTCAAATGTGTATAAGTATGTTCAAGATTTATCTTTTGAAGGAGTAAATGTCTATCCTAATCCAAGTGCTACGGGTGATATTACGATTCAAGTGGTGGAGGATTTAGTAGGTGCTGAATTGACAGTTTATACCATGGAGGGTAAAATTATCGAAGAATTTAAAATTGGGAAATTTGATACACCCAAAACGATAAAGCTGACAGGTTCAATCGGAAATGTTTATTACATCAAACTCAAAACAGATAGTTTTGAAAAAGTGAAGAAAGTATTAGTGATGAACTAAGTGTAGCAAGTCAAAATAAAAAAAGCCTTTTAATTCAAATCAAGAATTAAAAGGCTTTTTCTATTTACACATCGCAGATTAAAACACCTTGTTTTAATGAAGCAATTTTATCAGATTTTGCAGGAATAAACTCTTGTCCTACAAAACCTTTATAACCAGTATCAACAATTGCTTTCATGATAGCTGGGTAATATAATTCTTGTGAATCATCAATTTCATTTCTACCCGGAACACCACCTGTGTGATAATGAGAAATGTATTGGTGATATTTTTTAATCGTTGCAATTACGTCCCCTTCCATGATTTGCATGTGATAAATATCGTAAAGCAATTTGAATTTATCAGAACCAACCATTTCGCATAAAGCAGCACCCCAATCGGTATGGTCACATTGATAATCTTTGTGATTTACTTTAGAGTTCAACAGCTCCATCGTGATGGTTACATCATGTTTTTCAGCTGTTTTCATGATTCTTTGCAAACCTTTTTTACAATTAATCAATCCATCTTCATCGCTTAAACCATTTCTGTTCCCAGAAAAAGTAATTAGGTTTTTAATACCAGCTTTAGCCGCTTTCGGAATTAAGTCTTCATACAAAGCCACTAAAGCATCATGATTTTTAACATTGTTGAAACAACTTGTTAAACCCATGCCATTTCCCCAGTTGTTTGCCTCTGGCCAACCCATAGCAGATGTTAAATCATATTTTTTTAAGATTTCCCATTCCGAAGGTCCAGTCAATTCAAGACTTTGCATTCCGATTTCTTTCGCAGATTTACATAAATCTTCAAAAGGAATAGATGAATAACACCAACGACAGGCAGAGTGATTTACTCTACCTTTTAATGCGGCACCTATCTGTGTGTCTGCCGCTTCAATGCGATTGCTGAGCGAAGAAGTTAGCATGGTTGCAGTTACCGCACCGACTCCCTGTAGAGCCGCTCGGCGTGAAAAAGTTTTTTCCATAGTTTATATTATTCCTGATTTGAACCTAAAGAGTATAGCTGAAAGAATTAATACTCAAATTCTATGAAATTTAGGATATTTTTTTGAAAAAACAATCCTGATAAGTATTGTTGATTCACGATTGGGATAATAAAAAAAGGCTTTCTAACAAGATATTAATGTTTTTAATACCTGATAGAAAGCCTTTTATGGAAATTATATCAAATTATTGATTCCACGTTTTCATTAAATGTAAAGTCTCGAAAGCGGCTTTTTGATTGTATTCAAAAGCCAAACTTTTATAATTTACTAAATCGACGATTGTACCGATAAAGCACAAACCGCCTGTAAAGAAATAAAGTATTCCCATTCCGATTTGGTCTGTCAAGAATCTTTGAATACCTGCAAAACCAAAGAAACCAACTACTATTGTCACCAAAATAAGTGTGCTATCTCGGCGTTTGTTTTGATACATCATCACGAAGGTTTTTTGTTGGTCTTCTGAGTAATCTTTAATTAAATTTTGAATAAACATGGCTTCCTCAGCTTCAAGGTTAGAAAGCATCATCATTAGGTTCGGATTCATAGTTTTGTATGTTTAAATGTTGGTAAGTATTTTTTTATTAAAGTAATAATTCTGTGAATAATGACAATCAAGGCAAAAAATCCAAGTGGATGGCTGTCAAATGATTGCTTTAGATTTCCGTGTAATAAAAACGAAATCGAATGCCCAATTCCGCAACCCGGACAAAATGAAAATCCTAAATTCTTTATCGGACAAAGTGTAAAATGATTTTCCAGTGGATTATCAAAAAACAGCCAGATTAAAGCACCCAGCCAGAAAATTAGTTCGATATTGAATTTGTGTTTCATTGTGAATCAAAGGTGGATTGATTTTCTGAATATTATCTATAATTATACACCAATTGTATTTTTCATGGGTGAATACTACGTTTTGCAGGATGAAAATATTTCTACTTCTTAAATCAGAAAATTATGCAACATTATCAGAAACAAATATAAATACTTGTAATGTTGTAAATGTGTATCTTTGTGACAGCTTTTAGCATTCGGCTTTCAGTCGTCGGCTATCAGTTTTAGTTGAATCACAAGATTTAGCATTAGATACAAAGCAGTTTTCTTTAAATATTTTAGCCGAAAGCTGATTGCCGAAGACTGATAGCGTAATTCTTACAGCCAATCATGAAAAAAATACTCATACGCATATTTTGCCTTTTGATGGCGTTCCAAGTGCTTTTTGCAAGCGTTGGATTTGCTATGTATGAGCATCTTTGTAAAATTAGTGGTAAAAGTAAAGTTACTTATACGCAACCCAAACGTTCTTGTTGTGCCAGTAAAGCTAAGATGACCAATGGTTCATCTAAGACTACCATCAAAAGAGCAAAGTGTTGTTCTGATGCAGTTACGCATTATAAAATTACGCCAAATGCTTCGCAAGGAGTAAATGTTGATTTTCATTTTCCTGCTTTCGATTGGTTAGTAGAAACGCATCTTTTACCTACATTCGCTTGGGTTGCACAGTCAGTTTCTTTTAAAATTCCTCATTACTACAATACTGCTCCGCCTTTGTTTGGGCGAGAACGCCTAATTTTCATCCAGTCTTTCTTAATCTGATTTTTTGTTAGAATCTCAAACGTTATCTTTCAGGTAATTGCGTTATCTTATTGTTGATATATAAGCAAAAGCCTCTTCGTTTTAAAATTTTAACATCAAAAAAACATGAATTCTACTGTCGTTTTAAAAAGACTCTCTGGGTTTATTGTCCTTATAATCAGTAATATAGTAATTAGTTTCCAGACTTTTTCTCAAAATGGAGAAATTGTTCGAGGAATTGTTTTAGAAAAAAAATCTGACGGAAAAAAAGAAGCCATTATCGGTGCAACACTCCGTTGGCAGAATGCTCAAAGAGGAACTTCATCCGACGAAAAAGGAGAATTTTCTCTATCAAAAGCTCCCCAAAATCATCAATTAATTGTCAGTTCGGTAGGTTATAAAACTGACACGTTGATGGTTCATTCCTTAGAATTTTTAGAGATTTATCTCAGTCCAGAAAATGCGGCTTTGGCGGAAGTTGTTGTAAAAGCTGAAGCTACTTCTATCGATAGGATGAATCCTATTCATACCGAAATCATTACTTCAAAGGCACTTGCCAAAGCGGCTTGCTGTAATTTGTCCGAAAGTTTTGAAACCAACGCTTCTGTTTCAGTAAGTTATTCGGATGCTGTTACTGGTGCAAAACAGATTCAATTATTAGGTTTATCGGGCAATTATATCCAAACGAATGTTGAAAATATTCCCGCTATTCGTGGATTAAATAGCACTTTTGGTTTGAATTATATTCCCGGTACTTGGATTTCTTCGATTGATGTGGGTAAAGGAGCTGGTTCGGTCGTAAGTGGCTACGAGTCGATGACGGGTGCTTTGAATGTGGAATTAGCCAAACCTGATGTAGCTGAAAAGTTGTACTTGAATACTTATATGAACAGTCAGGGTAGGGGAGAAATCAATTTGAATTTAGCCAATAAAATCAATGAAAAATGGTCTGTTGGTTTGCTTACGCACGCCAGTACTTTACAAACGAAGTTAGACCAAAACAAGGATGGTTTCTTAGATTTACCACTTTATACTCAATACAATGCCATCAATCGTTGGAAGTATCAAAGTGATAAAATGATGGCGGCGTTTGGAATTAAAGCACTTTATGAAGACCGTTTGGGCGGACAAGTAAACTTTAATCCCGATACCGACCGCAATACTGCCAAAGCTTATGGTTTTGGAAGTACTACCAAACGTTATGAATTCTTTAGCAAAACCGCCAAACTCTATCAAACAAAGCCTTATCAAGGTTTAGGTTTTATCGTCAATGGCGTTTATCATGATAACGTTTCTTATTTTGGTTTTAAAAACTATTCGGGTACTCAAAAGGGTTTGTATGCTAATTTAATCTATCAAAATATTTTCGGAAATACCAATCATCAATACAAAGCTGGATTAAGTTATTTGTTAGACGATTATAATGAAAAGTATCTCGATTCTACTTTCAAAAGAACCGAATCAGTACCGGGTGCTTTTGTAGAATATACTGAAACTATTCCAGATAAATTAACGCTTGTTTGGGGTGGAAGAGTAGATTTCCATAACCTTTACGGAACAAGATTTACGCCTCGTGTGCATTTGAAGTATGATATTAATGCTGAAACGCATCTTCGTTTAAGTGCAGGGAAAGGTTGGAGAATGCCCAATGCCATTGCTGAAAACTTTGGAATGTTAGTTAATTCCAGACAACTTTCTGTGCCAGAAGTTATCCGTCCAGAAGAGTCTTGGAATTTCGGAGCGAGTTTAAGTAACGATTTTTATCTCTTTGGCAAAAAAGGAACGATTATTTTAGATGTGTATAGAACCAACTTCCAAAACCAATTAATCGTAGATATGGAAAATGCTGATTTAGTCCGTTTCTATAATTTAAAAGGTCGCTCGTTCTCTAACAGTTTTCAAGCAGAAGTAAATTATGCACCAAGCAAACGCATCGAAACCAAATTGGCTTATCGTTTATTTGATGTGAAAAACGATGTTTTGACTCCATCGGGCGAGCTTACTTTGTTGCCGAAACAGTTTGTCAACCGTGAAAGAGTATTATTCAACATTGCGTATGCCTTGCCTTATAATAAATGGAAATTTGATTTCACTTGGCAATGGAATGGCAAGCGTCGTATTCCAGATAGTAGTGAAGGTCACGTGCATTCATCAACTTCTCCTGCTGTTTTCGCCCCTGCTTTTTCAAATATTAACGCACAGGTTACGAAGGCTTTCTTGAAATGGGAAATGTATGTGGGTGGGGAAAACCTAAATAACTTTACACAAAGCAATCCGATTATTGCGGCGAATGACCCTTTCGGTAGAAATTTCGATGCCTCAATGGTTTGGGGACCAGTTATCGGGCGAATGGTTTATGTGGGAATGCGTTATAAAATTAAATAGGCTGTCATGAAATTATACATCAAAAATATGGTTTGTGACCGCTGTAAAATGGCGGTTAGCCAAATACTTACTCAGCTAAACATTGAAGTACAACAAATGGAGCTGGGTGAAGTAAGCATTAAACAGGATTTAGACGAAAATATCCAAAGTACTTTAGCGAAACAATTGGAAAATATTGGCTTTGAATTGTTGGATGATAAACGTAAAAAAATTGTTGAAAAGATAAAGAATGTAGTGATTGAAATGGTGCATCAATCCGATGCGGATGTCGATAAAATTACGCCTTCTTTTCTGATTGCAGAACGTGTTGGCAGAGATTATAAGTATTTAAGTACGCTGTTTTCGGAAGTAGAAGGAAAGACGATAGAACAATATTTGATTTTCCAGAAGACAGAGAGAGTAAAAGAATTATTAATTTACGATGAATTGACATTAAGCCAAATCGCCGACCAATTACATTACAGTAGCGTTCAACATTTATCGAATCAATTCAAAAAAGTAACGGGACTAACGCCCAGTCGCTTTAAAGAATTGCAAAATCATAAAAGAAAAGCTATTGATGCGATTTAGGATTGATGAGTAAATTGTAGTCGGATGCTAATATTCTTCAAGCGGATGGCTATATTCTAAAAGCGGGAGCTTATATTCTCTGAGCAGGTGGCTATATTCTCCGAGAAGGTGCTTATATTCTTCGAACGGGTGGTCATATTCTCCGAGAAGGTGCTTACATTCTTCAAGCGGGTGGTCATATTCTTCGAGCGGGTAGCTATATTCTCCGAGAAGGTGCTTATATTCTTCGAGCGGGGGGCTATATTCTAAAAGAGGTAGCCAATAGCTTTTATAACTTTTTAAAAGTTGTCAAATCTGGAAATAAAACAGAAACAAATTTTTAAACAACATAATAAACAAACAACAACATGAAAAAGAACATTTTAGTATTCGTCCTTTTATTGGTTTCAGTATTCACTTTTGCCGAAACACCTAAGACAGAAACCGTAAAAATCAAAACTTCTGCCATTTGTGAAATGTGCAAAGAGCGTATTGAGAAAAAATTAGCTTTCACAAAAGGAGTATCAGAGTCTAATTTGAATGTAGAAAGTAAAGACAAAGTGGTTACAGTAACATTCAATCCAAAGAAAACATCTGTAGAAAAAATCAAGAAAGCAATTTCTGCGGTAGGTTACGATGCTGAAGAAGTAGCAGCTGATGCAAAAGGTTATGAAAAATTACCTTCTTGCTGTAAAAAAGGAGGCTCGGCTCACTAAGAGTTTTTTGGGCTGTGAGAGCTTTTTTTGTAGCGAAGAAAAATAAAAATGGGTTGTTGATTCAAAATCAACAACCCATTTTTGGTATGAATTTTTTTTTAATGTTCGTTCGAAACTAAATCTTCAATTGTTTTCATTGGAAGAAACATTTTCCCAGAGCTTGGTAGTAAAATAAAACCATAAGCTTCATAAAACTCTTGAGCTTTTGTATCAATCGCATCAACTATCACTGCAATCGTTCCTAATTGGTTCGACAATTTATAACATTCGTTCAAAGCATCTAAAAGTAAAATTTCTCCAAAACCTTTTCCTTGAAATGATTTGTCTATGGCTAATCTACCCAATAATATAACAGGTAAATCTTCATAACTTTTCGGAAGTTTTTTGCTTAATTCTTCAGGCAAAGATTCTTTTTGGATAGCATTGGCAGACAATGTATAATAGCCTTTAACAGTCTGTTCATCATCCACTAAAACGTAGCATACCGATAACTTTCTTTTTACATCTTGGCTTGCTTGTTTACTTATATAATTGTCTAACAGTGGTTGCCCACAGCTAAAAGTATCTTTTTTGTGTAGATTAGCTAACTTTTGAATCTGAGCTTTCATTGGTCTCAATAAATTTTTTGTAGTTTGATTGAGCTTGTTTCAATTTGCTATTAGGTTTTGGCGGATTCAATATAGCATCAACAAAAACTCTTTTATCTTCAATCGACTTTAGAATTAAGTTGTTCTCTAGTATTATCTCATTTGCTTGTTTATTAATACAATAAATTACAAACTCAGATAGATTTTTAAATCCACTAATTTCAGAAGCATATTTAACGAACTCTTTTTGTTCTTTGCTAATCCGAACATCAATTCTATCGTTAATTACTGTTCTCATGATTTTATGCTTTAATATTTGTTAATGTTTTTGTTTAAGTCCTGTTACTATTTCTTGTATTATCTAATACTGTAGCTGTAAATGTACAAATATTTGCCGTACAAATGTGATAGCATAAAGCAAATTTTAATATGGGCTGGTAGTACCAGCCATCTGGAGGAAATAAAAAGGGTTGTCGATTCTGAATCAACAACCCCTTTATAATCTCAAAGCTTATCGCTTAAAGCTATTAAGCCAACATTCCCAATAAAGAAGAAAGCTTATCTTTTAAATCTTTTCTGTCAACGATAAAATCAAGGAAACCGTGTTCTAAAACGAATTCTGCACTTTGGAAGCCTTTAGGTAAATCTTTACCAATGGTTTCACGAATTACTCTTGGACCAGCGAAACCAATCAAAGCACCTGGTTCAGAGATGTTGAAATCTCCAAGCATGGCATAAGAAGCCGTAACACCACCAGTAGTTGGGTCTGTCAATAATGAAATGTAAGGAATTCCTGCTTCAGCCAGTAAAGCTAATTTTGCAGAAGTTTTAGCCATTTGCATTAAAGAGAAACCTGCTTCCATCATCCTAGCACCACCCGATTTTGAAATCATCAAGAATGGGATTTTGTGTTCAAGTGCATAGTCGATACCACGAGCAATCTTTTCACCCACTACCGAACCCATAGAACCACCGATAAATGAGAAATCCATTGCAGAAACTACAATTTCAATATCGTTCACTTTACCATGTGCAGTTCTAACAGCATCTTTCAAACCTGTTTTCTTTTCAGTAGCCTTGATACGGTCTGGATAGCGTTTTGTATCCACAAAGTTCAGAGGGTCACCTGATGAAAGCATTGCGTCTAGTTCTGTATATTTCGTTTGGTCGAAAAGTAGCTCAAAATACTCCTGTGAGCCAATTTTCTCATGATAATTACAGTTTGAACAAGTATAAGCGAACAAGCGGTGTTCACGAGTGTGCATTGCTTTCTTGCAAGATGGACACTGATACCAAAGCCCATCTGGAGCTTCACGTTTTGATTCTGTAGGGGTTAGAATACCCTTATCTTTTCTGGTAAACCAAGACATATTTTATGTTTGCTAAATTCAAATATTAATGATTGAAAGCCTTTTGTTCCAAGTTTGTGATGTTACTTTATCCATTTTAGGAATGGAAAAATCTTCGCAAAGATAAGGTATTGCTATTCGACTTATAACATTTTTGTGAAAAATTGTATTAGCAACAACAAAAACGAGCCTGATTGAATACACAAAAAGGCTCGCTTGAATTCGTTCAAAAAGATTATTTCACTAAAATTATCTTTTTATTGATTACTCCATTTTCAGTTTGAAGTTTCAATAAATAAGTACCATTTGAAACACCACCAAGGTTAATAATATGGTTAAATTCGTTTCCTGAGTTGCTATGTTGCTCGTTGAAAACAGACAATCCAAAGATGTTTACGACATTGATTGTTACGTTTTTGGTAGCTTTCGCAAAGCTTGCTTTTATTTTGTATTCGCCAGTAGTTGATGGGTTTGGCGAAATCGCTATTTCAATATCATTACTTGTTTCATTACCCAAAACGGTTGGATTTGTTGGTGTAACTGGCTTGCCAGATGGTCCTTGGATATTTAAGTTATCCACAGTCCAGCCCCAACCATGAGCTAATGGGTCAGCTAAAAGTCTGAAACGAACTAAAACATTATCGCCAGCTTTAAAATCACCAGAACTTAGCATATCAATTTCTCTTTTTCTGAAAAGATTAGGATTACCAATTGTTTTTGAGTTTTGGTCTTTATCAACATTCAGGCTTGTCCAAGCTTTAGCCCATTCAGGGTCGTCGTTAGAATCCCATCCAGCTTGGAACCACTGCCAAGTTTTGCCACCGTCTTTAGAGCCTTCAACAACAACATAATCAAAGAAATCTCTATCTGGGAAAACGGAACCATCAGCACCTGTTTCTACTAAAACTACCTCATCAAAATAGATTTTAGCGGTATCACTTCTCAAAGTAATTGGTCTTAATAATTGAGCAATGTAGTTTGTAAAAAGGTTTCCGTCTGATTCAAATACTTCTTCTGAACCGTTTTTATAAGGATGGTCTGAATTTAAAGCAATACTTGTAAAGTTAGTTGGTTTCGAAAAAGTAAATCCTTTCAAATAAAAATCTTCTGGAGCCGCAGGCGAAGTATCGAAATTATTATTGTAGGTATTCACAGCAGCAAATAATTTCAATACTTTGAATTCATAAAAACCAGTTTCTGGAGAGAACCTTGTATTTCTTGCCTTCGCTTTATCTTTTACGACGATGCGATATTTAACAACATCATTTCCTTTGAATTGAGCTGCCGTAAATTTAAAGCTACCATCAAAAGTAATGGTTCTATCCTCAGTTGTATAGGTCAACAAGATTGGTGCTTGCTTCACATCATTGATATAATATTCAACATAAGCACTATCAATCCCGATGTTATCGAATGCTTGTCCTTGAGGTAATTTTACTTCTGTGTCAGTTGTATAAATAGAGTAAATGTTGTTGGTGTAAGAAATAACGGGTTTCACGGTATCAGCACCGATGGTAAATTGATAGAAATTAGTGAAGCCTTTTGTACTTAATGGTGCTTCTGCTGGAGTCGCTAATTTTCTACCTGCCAAATCTTCTCCTTGCCAATAATAACTAATTTGTCTTCTATCCGCTGATTTGGGAAGTGTGTATGAATATTGATTACCACTTTTAGTTAAAGGTACTTCTTTTGCATCTGCAATCAGGTTGGAGGTAGTCATGTAAAGTTTTACAGAACCATCTTTGATAGCAGTATCTCCAAATACTTTAGCGGTAAAAACGTAATCTTTATTAGTATCTTCATTATCAGTGAATGGGTCATGAGTAATAGAGCTACTAACCCAGCCCATATCAGCAAATAGATTTAAAATGATTGGTCCGAGGTCACGAGTTAATTCTCCCGCAGAAATGGATGGTGTCATCAAAGCATTCGGATCGCCAATACGATAAGTAGCTTGGTCAACGTGATAAATACTTGAACCTGCACTATATGTTGTTGGGGCATACAGTTTAGGTTGTTTATTAGCATTAGCTTTTGTTGCAGATGGACTGTTTAAGAATAATTTACCGCCAACAACTTCCTTACGAAGTGCTTCCGAAAAGTTTTCGATAGTAGTTGAATCAATTAAAGATACACCTGTACTATTTACGATAAAATTATCAAAAATACCTGCTGAACCAACAAAACTTCCACTTCCCCAACCTGCTACTGTATCATTTGCCCCAAAAGTACCAATAAAGCCAAGTCCGTGACCAAATTCGTGTAATACAACCGAATAAAGGTCATACTGTAAACGAGTTGGTGTAGATTCGCCAGTGTACCAGTCGGTACGGTCAGAGTTAAATGTAGCAACGATATCTGCTTGGTCTTCTCCATTTAAATCTTTTCTTGCCATTTTTTCAGCAAGAGCAATTGGATACCAAGTTCCAGCTTTTGCCGCTCCGGGGAAATTACGATAGTATGTAGAAGCACCAGCCGAACCTAAAACGCCAGAAGCAAGACTTCTCCAACGCACCAGTATTTTAATAGGAACATCAGAGTTTAAGGCATTTGCCCAAGTAGCTGCCGCTTTTTCGAATATGGCTTTTACTTCTGCTGGCAAGTTTGAGCCTTGTTCATAAAATACTTGGAAATTGGCTGTTTGGCTTGCTGATTGACGAGTGTTGGCAGCGAGCTTTTTATCGGCTGCTAATTTAGCTTTCATCATCTCTGTATAGCCCATTGGCAAAACACGTTCTTTGGCTTGCTCAGGAGTTTGGGCATAATCAACAATTTGAGTACCGGGGATAGACTCAATTTTGATTTTTTGAGAGAAAGCCCCAATGCTTCCCATTATTAAGAAGGTAAAAAGTAATAATTTTTTCATATTCAAATGTTTTTAGGAGACTTATTCAATAGAAATTGAAGTGTTTGCTACACAAGATAATAACTATTTTTGATAGAAATTGATAAAGGATTTAGAAACGATAATTAATCAAGGAGCAAGCATTATGTAAACGAAAAAAAAGGCTTTCTTTTTATGTTAAGAAAGCCTTTTTAACAAATTTATTTTAAATACTAATAACCAGGGTTTTGTGTAACATTGGTATTTGTACGAATTTCATTAGTTGGAATAGGCAATTGGAATTTAGGATCACTAGCTCCTAAGCTTTTGAAACCATAAGTTGTTCCTGTTCCATCGAATCTATCTCCCCAATTTGAACGAGTGATAGCCAATCCTTTACGTTTAATATCAAAGAAACGATGTCCTTCAAAAGCTAATTCAAGACGTCTTTGTAAATCAATTTCGGTTTTCAAAGCATTACCACCTTCTTGGTTATCAGCAGCTACGAAACCAATGTAACGGCTTGCTCTCAAAGTATTCAAATCTTTAAGTGCGTCAGCATCTTTATTTAATTGTGCTAAAGCCTCTGCACGATTCAATAATACTTCTGCTACTCTGATTACCTTAGGGTCAACTACGTTTGCATTACCTGTAGCACGTCCAAAATATTTGATGATATTGTTATATCTGAATCCTCCGAAAGTACTTGAACCAATATATGCCGTTTTACGAACATCATTGTCTTTGTATAATCTAAAAAGGTCAAAATCAACAACATATTCTGAACGTACTCCCGACGCTGAGCTTTGGCTATATTCAACTCCTGGCGATACAGCATCTTTATCAACAATTTGTAATTTCAATAATACTCCGTCGTTACTTGCATCTTTCCAAATACTTGAGAAGTTAGCAATTGAACCCGGGCTTGAACTTAATGCTAAAGACTGTGTAGCGGCATCGGCTGCTTTTTGCCATTGTGCTTCATATAAATACAAACGTGAAAGTAAGCCATACACTGCTGCTTTGTTGAAACGATAAATGCCATTACTACTACCAATTAAAGAGGCTGCTTTTACTAAATCTGCTTCAATTTTAGCATAGTTCGATTTTACCGTTTCACGAGCTGGTCTAGCAGTAGGGTCGGTACTTGTCACGAAAGGAACACCTAAATCAGAGTCGCTTGCTTGAGTAAAGGCTTTTCCATATAATTTAACCATATCAAAATGTGCTAAGGCTCTTACGGCTAAGGCTTCTCCCTCGAAGTTGTTTTTAGCAGTTCCATCTGGCAATTTATTGATGTTAACAAGAATACCGTTTGCTCTACGAATAGATGAATATGCTTGTGTCCATAAATCCCAAGCGATGTCGCCATTATAACGCCATTCATGAAAAAAGCGATTTGATAAACGACCAGTACGGCTCATAATAGCATTATCAGACATAATATCTGGAAGACTAATTGATGAACCTGCATAGTACGAACCACCCGATAAACCTGACAGCCCTCCAACATTACGAGCATACATACCTCGTGCTGCATTATCAAAATCTGTCTGTGTTTCAAATGCTTGTGAATCCGTTACTGAGTTGTAGGGACTTAATTCAAGTTCTTTCTCACTACAACTTGTTACTCCTATCAGAGTAAAAATGCCAAGAGTTAAAATATATTTTTTCATATTTTGAAAGTCTATTTTGTGGATGAATTTAGAAGGTTAAATCAATACCGAATGTTAATTGACGAGCAACAGGATAGCTATATCCACGGAATAAACCTTGTGTTTGTCCACCTGTACTTTCTGCTTGTCCGAAACCGATTTCAGGGTCACCTTTTGCTTCAAATGCGTGATACCACCAGTTTTGAGCTTGTGCATAAATTCTTACAGATTGAATTTTTGCTTTTTTCGTGATACCTGTAGGAATGGTATAACCTAAAGTAACATTTCTCAAACGAATAAAATCACCTTTTTGTAAATAACGGTCTGTTGTATAACTGATTCCAGTTGGTTGAGGAAGTACGTTAGTATCACCAGCTTTTTTCCAATAATTCAAGGCATCTGCTGCTTGGTTATTATAAATGTATTCACCGTCAGATGTTAAATCATTCCACATAGAGTTGAAGATATAATTACCGCCTGAATAATATAAATCAGCACCTAACGTAATGCCTTTGTAGCTAATGTCAGTATGGAAATTACCAAAACGAGTCGCCAAACGTGATTTTCCTTCTAATACCACGGCATCGCTTGGACTATAATTTTCTACGATTTCACCATTGATATTATAGAATTGTTGAGCACCAGTTTGAGCATTTACACCTGCATAGCGAGTCATAAAATAAACGTCAATTGGTTGTCCGATTTGAAGTTTACTAAGACCTCCTGGGCGGATAATTCCATCTTCTGTAAGTGCTGTAACCTTATTGTTGTTGATAGAATAATTCACATTCACATCCCATTTCAAGTCTTTTGTATCAAGGATTTTATAACCAAGGGTAAATTCAACACCTCTGTTTTGTACTGCTCCCACGTTTTCTGTTCTTGATTGAAAACCAGTTGTTGACGATAAAGGGCGGTCATACAACAACGATGAATTGTTTTTGTTGTACCAATCAACAGTACCGTAAAGACGATTATTCAATACCGAGAAGTCAACACCAATATCAGTAGCTGCTAATTTTTCCCAAGTTAAATCAGGGTTTTCTACTTGCGATGGAAAAGTAGCAGAAGTTAAACCATAACTATTGTAGCGATATAAACCTAATGAAGTATAATTACCGATACGGTCGTTACCTGTTAAACCATAACTAGCTCTTAGTTTTAATGAATTGATAAAGGTTAAATCTTCAATAAATGACTCTTTATCTAAATGCCAGCCAGCACTAGCTGCCCCAAATAAACCATAGCGGTTATTTATACCAAAACGAGAAGATCCATCACGACGAACAGATAAATCAAGGAAGTATTTTTGATTAAAGTCATAATTGATACGACCAAATAGTGAATACAATGCCCAGTCAGATTTACCAGTAGATGCACCCGTTGGTGTTGATGAGTTATCTTGAGTACTCACTTTATCTGATGGAAAGCCTTTTGATGACAATGTATAAGTTTTTATTCTATCTCTGGTAAATTCTATACCACCCAATATTTTGAAATTATGAGTGTCATCAATTGATTTAAAATAAGTAGCTGTATTGGTAAATACATAGTTGAAGTTTTGAAAACCATTATCAGTTTTTGAACCTCTTGCGGCAGGGTCACCAACGTATTGGTCTAATATTGAATTAGGTTTGATATAGTACTCTCTTGCATAATCAGTATAAGTAAGACCAATCTGAGAACGTACTTCTAAATCTTTGACAGGAGTTAAGGCTACAAAAAAGCTACCTAAGCCATTTACAATATTTTGCTTTTCTGTATTGTTTACAATTGCTTCTGAGATACTAAAACCGTTGGCAGTAAGGTTGTAAGTTCCATCATCATTAAATTCTGGCTCGTAAGCATTATAAGCATAAATGGCATAAAATGGGTTTTGAACGTTATAACGGTCTCTTTGCTCATTAGTTTGGATAACAGAAAACTGTAAATTAGAACCAGTTTTTAACCACTTTGAAGCACGATATTCCAAATTGATTCGTCCAGTGTTCAAATCTGAGTTGGAACCGTTTACCAAACCGCCTACTTTAGAAGTTTGCAAACCGATGTTATATGAAAAAGCATCATTGGCACCGCTAATACCTAAACGATGTGTTCTTAACTGCCCTTTCTGTAAAAGTGTTTTGAACCAATCTGTTTTACCAGCAGACAATCTTGTTACTTCTGTTTGATACTCAGCATCAGTCATTGTTGTAACATCATCCAGAAAGTATCCGTTGGTGTAACCCAAGTCTTTTTCATAACGAAGCTTTTCTTCAAAAGTCATCATTTTGAAATTATCAGGTGTTTTTTCTGAATATCCAGCTTGGAAAGAATAAGTAATTTTCGGTAAACCTTTTTTCCCTTGTTTGGTAGTAACCAGAATTACACCATTGGCACCTCTTGAACCATAAATTGCCGCTGACGAAGCATCTTTCAATACTTGAACATCTTCAATTTCGTTTGGATTAATTGTATTTAAAATGTTGATACCACCTTGTGCTTCACTATTGGCAACTGGCACACCATCAATTACAACTAATGGTTGTGAACCAGCCGTTAATGAACCTTCTCCACGAATACGGATAAAGTTTTGTCCTGAAGGACGACCATTTACCGAAGTAATTTGTAAACCAGCCGCTTTACCTTGCAAAAGATTATCAAATGTTGAACCCCCAGCTTTTCCTTCTAAAGCTTTTCCAGAAATATTTGCTTGAGAAGCCGTAAGGTTTTGTTTTTTGGTTGTTCCATATCCAACTACAACTACTTCCTCGATGTCTGTTATATCGTTTACTAAAGCAATATTGATAATGGTTTTTGTTCCAACAGCAATATCTTGTTTAATAAAACCAACAAAACCAAAGGTTAATGTTGCATTATTTGGGACACTAATTTTATACGAACCATCGGATGCAGTAGTTGTACCTTTGGTTGTACCTTTTACCGAAACACTCACACCAGCAAGTACTGCTCCATCCTCAGAGGAGGTTACTTTTCCTGAGACAATTCTGTCCTGAGCCGCTATTTTCAGCGTTAAAGTCAGCATCAGCACAAAAATCATTAGTAATTTTCTGTTCATGTTGTTGATTTTGTTGTTTAATTTAAATGTTTAGTTAGAATTGCTTGATAAATTAGGTTTTACTAAGTAACAAAATTTATTCTTGAAAATTAACAATAAGTAAACAAATATTGATACTTTAGGTATTTCAAAGATAACATTTGTTGCTAATATTTTACTATACAAAACCTAATAAAATAATGTATTTTATTAGGTAATTGCTAAAAAATACCGCTCAATAAATCACTATTCACTAAAGGCGTAGAACTGTATTCAATACAACAAATAATTTTTATATTTGTTGGTCGAAAAATCTCAGACTTTAACTTAACAAATAATACTATGATTGCTAGCTTAGACGCACTTACCCAAGAAAAAATCAACTTGTGGCTTTCGGGAAACTATGATGCTGACACAAAAGCCAAAATCCAACAACTTTTAGATGAAGGAAAAGAAACAGAATTGACAGATTCTTTCTATAAAGACCTAGAGTTTGGAACGGGTGGAATGCGTGGTGAAATGGGTGTTGGTTCAAACCGTATGAATAAATACACGGTTGGCTCTGCCACACAGGGTTTCGCCAATTATTTGAAAGCTAATTTCACAGGCGAAAGTATTAGCGTAGCGATTGCCCATGATTCAAGAAATAATGCTTCATATTTCGCTAAAGTAGCGGCTGATATTTTTTCGGCGAATGGTATCAAGGTTTATTTATTTAAAGAATTGCGTCCAACGCCCGAATTATCATTTGCTGTTAGACATTTAGGCTGTAATGCGGGGTTAGTGATTACGGCTTCGCACAACCCACGTGAATACAATGGCTATAAAGCTTATTGGAATGATGGTTCACAAGTAGTAGCTCCACACGATAAAAATATTGTTGCGGAAGTAAACAAAATTCAATCGGTAGATGAAATCAACTTTACAGGAAATCCAGATTTGATTACTCCTATTGGCGAAGAAATAGATGCTGAATACTTGAAAACTATTCAAGTAAATTCAATTAATCCAGCAGTAATTACTCGTCAGAAAGATTTAAAAATTGTTTATTCTTCAATTCATGGAACAGGGATTACACTTGTACCAAAAGCATTAAAATTATTAGGTTTTGAAGATGTAAACGTCGTTGAAGCACAAGCTGAGCCAAACGGGGATTTCCCAACGGTAGTTTATCCAAACCCAGAAGAAACCGAAGCAATGACTTTAGCCATGAATTTGGCAAAAGAAATTGATGCTGATTTGGTAATTGCCACTGACCCAGATGCGGATAGAGTAGGAGCAGCGGTAAAAAATCCAGCGGGCGAATGGGTACTTTTAAACGGTAACCAAATGGCAAGTTTGATTATCTATTACTTGTTAGATGCTTGGAAAAAAGCAGGTAAATTGACAGGAAAAGAGTTCATCGCAAAAACCATTGTTACGACGAATATCATTGATAAAATGTGCGAAACACAAGGCGTTAAATGCTATAATACTTTAACTGGCTTTAAATTTATCGCTGCGGTAATTCGTGAATTAGAAGGAAAAGAGAAGTTTATCGGTGGTGGTGAGGAATCGTATGGTTATTTAATTGGAGACGCTGTTCGTGATAAAGATGCTGTTGCTTCTTGTGCAATGATTGCTGAATTAACGGCTTATGCTAAAGATAATGGCAAATCATTATTCGATTTCTTGACGAGTATGTACATGGAAAATAATTTCTATTACGAAGGCTTGATTTCTTTAACGAAAAAAGGAAAAGCTGGAGCAGAAGAAATTCAGAAAATGATGGCTGATTTACGCAGTAATGTTCCTGCAACAGTGGCAGGTTCAGAGCCAGTAACAGTAATTGATTATACAAATCTTACTTCAACAGATTTGAAATCTGGAGCAGTAACCAATATTCCAACAGGATTGGGTATGGAAGCTTCCAATGTAATTCAATTGGTTTTGGCAGATGGTACAAAAGTTTCTGCTCGTCCATCAGGAACAGAACCTAAGATTAAATTCTATGTTTCTGTCAATGAACCTTTAGAAAAAGCAGAAGATTTTGATGCTGTTTTAGCTAAATTGAAACAAAAAGTTTCAGCAATTCAAGAAGATTTGGGTTTGAAGTAAACAAATAAATCATAATAATAGTGATGCAAGAACTATCGTTTTTGTATCACTATTATCTTTATAAATTAGGTTTAGCCTAAATTTATTCTCACCAAAAGATAAAACCTGAAATTCCTATCTCATTTTAACTATGCTTAATAAAAGGTCAATAATCGTTTTTGGGTTTCTAATAACCTTCTTCTCACTAGCTTTTACTTCCTCTAGTAATATCAAAAAAATAACAGCATCTATGGTTTCTCGTTCTGTAAGAGCTGGGAAAACCGTTACTGTGAAAGCTGATATTTTTTATCAATTAGCTGGTGGTAAAATGGTTAGTCATTATTCTCTGCCAAGTAATCAATATATTGTTAATACTTCTAAAGGAGAAATTTCTATTTACGATCCTGTTAAAAATACGGTAATTCAACAAGTGAATTATCTTTTTAGTACAGAGACTTCTCAGTTTTATTATTTCCTAAATAACCAAAAAGCAGATTTAGGTTTAAGAGCAATGGGTTTTGTTAATAAAAATACCAAGTTCGAAAAAAACTTAATGATAAGTACTTGGGCTGCACCAGCACGCTTAGCAAAAGATATTAAGTCTGTTGAGTTAGTTCATGATGGTGCGAATCCAATTTATACGAAGTATATAGGTGGTAATGGGCAAGTAATCAAAAAGATGTATTATTACAATTATCAAAACTTTGGTGGGCTAGATTTTCCGCTTACTGTTACTCAAATAGATTATTTTTCTGCTAAAGACTCTGTCATTGCAAAGACAACATATTCTGATATAAAAGTCAATGAAGCTGTGAATAGCAAACTGTCAGATTTTACAATTCCTGCCAATGCGAAAGTCCTTAAATAAAGTTTCGGTTCATGTGATTTTGCTGATTTTCTATTTTTTTCTTGTTCAAGAAGTTAGGTCACAAAGTTTAAAAACGGATTTAACATATTTGATTCAAAAAGACAGTAGCTCAAAGCTTTCGGTTCAAATACAAAAACCTAAAACATTCAATCCGATATTACTATTCTTGAATGGTTCATTGAAGGTTTATCAGAAAGTAATATCTCCACAATTTTCAGCCAATTGTTTATACGAACTTTCATGCTCAAGGTTTAGCCAATCAGCTATTCAAGAATATGGTATCGTAAAAGGATTGGCTCTTACTGCTGACCGCTTGGCTAGATGCAATAGAATAAGTGGAACTACAATTAATCCATTCAGAGTAAACGAACAGGGTAAAGTAATAGATTCCCCCAAGATGTATAAAATAGAATAATGGAACTACACAATTCTCTTTTTAGAAAATCGGTCTCAAAAAGCATAATCTTAATGTTTTTTGTCTTTATGATGCCTAAAATTGCTTGTTCTCAAATCAAAAAAGATAGTTTATTTTTACAGTATTTGTTAGCAAAAGATGAGCATCGAGATGCTATTACTTTAATTTCTCAATTACAAACTCGTTATTCAGACGATACTCAACAACGGTTCGAACTTCCATATTGGAAAGGATTAGCTTTTTATTCACTCAAAAAACTTGATTCTTGTACTTTTTACTTTTCGAAAGTAAATCCTTCGAGTCAATACTTTAAAAAATCATTGTTCTTATCAGGAATTTCCTATAGTTATCTTCGTAATATTAATCAGGCTCAAAAAATGTTTCTTGCTGTTGATGCAAAAGATAGTCTGACTACAGCAATTCGTACTTTTGAGTTGGCAGGTCTTAATCTTTTAAATCGTAACCTTAGTGCATTTGATTCTCTTAAGAATCATTTTTCAGAGGCATACTATCCACTCCAAAAGCAGCAAAGTAATTTTAGCGATTACAGAGAAATTATTCAGAAACAACAGCGGAAGTCGCCATTGAAAGCCGCTTTACTATCTGCTATTGTACCTGGAGCAGGGAAAATATATGTAGGAGGACAATTAGGACAAGGTATTTCAACATTTATACAAAATGCCATATTAGGTCTACAAGCTTACGAAGGTTTACGAAAAGATGGTGTATCAAGCCCTAGATTTATTATTTATGGAGGTTTGTTTAGCTTATTTTATATAGGTAATATTTGGGGAAGTGCTTTGAGTGTAAAAATCAAAAGACAAGAATTTAACGATAAGATAGATGAACAAATATTATTTGATATGCACATTCCTTTGCGTACTATTTTCAACTAAATCTTATACGCAGGATTTTCGGGAAGGAGATAGCTTATTGTTGAACAAGCAATATGATGTTGCATTGCTGGCTTATGAGAGAAATTACTTTGAATTAGTAGAATTTCCAGATACTACACTTTCAGCAATTAGTTTACAAGAAGCCAAAAATGGCTGTTTATTAAAGAAAGTTCATTGCTTGAAAGTAATGGGAAAGTTTGACGAGGCTGGAAAAGCAGCTTTGAGATTCGATTTGTCAAATTTATCGGATTCAAGTCAATTTGTTTTACGAAACGAGCTGATTGTATGTTATTATTTATCGGGTTTTTATGAAGATGCACTTAGCCAGATTCAACAGCTAAGGTTTTTTGTAAAAGATTCTTTACTAACGCAAAATAGCAAATTGTGGGAAATACTTTGCTTAACACAACTTAAACGCTACCCCGAAGCAAAAAAAGTATTTAGTGTTTATGCCAGTGCTAAAAATGTAAAAATGAATGTAGATTCTGTTTTTGCATTTGAAAAGTTAAACAAATTTAAAAATGTGAAAAAAGCAGCTGCTTTGGCGACTTTTTTACCAGGAGCAGGAATGCTTTATGTTGGAAATACTACAGAAGGTTTGGTTTCATTGGGTTTACAAATTGCCACACTTGGTTTTGGCTTTTATAATATTTCCAAAGGATATTATTTGTCAGGTTTTTTTACTGGTTTTGGTCTGTTTCAGGCATTTTATTTTGGAGGGATTAGGCGTACGGAATTATTAGCAGAGCAAAAGAATCGCCAATTAATGAACCTATATACAACGAAAGTAACCAAAGCATTGATTGAACTTGAAAACTGAAAAAGCCAAGAACAAAATGTCGTTCTTGGCTTTTTTATTAAAAAAAATTGAAGACTATTAAATCTACCACATAAAGAATTTTGGATTGTCTTCATATTTTGAAATACCTTCGTCGTTAACTAAAGCAATTAACAACACTACCCAGTCAACAAAAGCTACGATACCACAACCTCCTAAAGTTAAGATATAACCTACTCCAGTTAAAGTTGCTGTACCCATGTAAAAACGGTGAATACCCAAACCTCCTAAGAAAGTTGATAATATAAATGCTGTTGCTGCATTTTTACTACCTGCTACTGAAGTTGTAGGTAAACTACTTGTTGTAGCCAATACGTTATTAGATGCCTCAGCATTAACAGAAGGCATTAAACTTGCTACTTCAACACCATTGCTCAATGTTGCTTCTATGGCAGCATCATTAGCTAAATATTCACTTGGCGTAGAAGCGAATGATTTTGAACACACTGTTAAAAACAGCATAGATGATAAGATGATAATTTTTTTCATGGAAAAGACAGGATTTTATTGAGTTCTGAATCTATTTAAAAGAACAAGATAGCCAAAATACTGATACTTATTATTACCAATAGTTTAAAACTTATTATACGGTCGATTTTCTTTGAAAAATTATAATTATGCCTCTACCGCTCTTTTAAATTCCGAAGTAAAGTGGAATTGAATATCTGGATTATTTTGGATATTCATTCTTAAAATCCATTCTGATTCTGCTAAAAATACAAAGTTTCCGTCTTTATCTTGTGCGATGTTTTGTGCTTTTAAGCGAACAAACTCTGTGAGTTTTTTCTCATCATCTGAAGTTACCCAACAAGCTTTGGCAATATCACGATGGTCGAAACGACATTTTGCACCGTACTCATGTTCCAAACGATATTGAATTACTTCGTATTGAAGTTCACCAACTGTTCCTACAATTTTTCTGTTTCCTAAGTGCGGTTGTACGAATAATTGGGCTACTCCTTCGTCTGTTAATTGCTGAATTCCTTTTTCCAATTGCTTAGATTTCATTGGGTCAAGGTTCATTAATTCCTTGAAAATTTCTGGAGAGAAACTTGGAATACCTTGGTATTGCATTACTTCTCCTTCTGATAAAGTATCGCCAATTTTAAAGTTCCCTGTGTCATATAAACCAATTACATCGCCCGGAAAACCTTCTTCGATGACTTCTTTTTCTTGAGCCATGAAATTATATGGATTGTTGAAACGAAGATTTTTATCTAAACGAACGTGTTTGTAAAATTTATTTCGCTCGAATGTTCCTGAACATACTCGTAAGAAGGCAATTCTATCACGGTGTTTTGGGTCGAGGTTGGCGTGAATTTTGAAAATAAAACCAGTGAATTTTTTCTCTTCTGGTTCTACAATTCTTACGTCTGTTTTACGTGCTTGCGTACTTGGAGCGATTTCGGTGAAAGTATCCAACAATTCTTGAACACCAAAATTGTTCACAGCCGAACCAAAGAAAACTGGTGCTACTTCTCCAGAAAGATAAACACTTCTGTCAAAATCTCCGTAAACACCTTCAATCAATTCAATGTCTTCACGCAATTGATTGGCATCTCTTTCGCCTACTTTTTTATCTAATTCTTCTGACCAAATATCTACAGCAACAACTTCTTTTTCAATTTTGGTTTTATTCGCATTGAAGATGTTCAACGATTTTTCATAAATATTATAAACACCTTTGAAGTTTGAACCAATGTTGATTGGCCAAGTAAGCGGACGTACTTTAATGTTTAGTTTTTGTTCTAATTCATCCAATAAGTCGAAAGGATTTTGTCCTTCTCTGTCCATTTTGTTGATGAAAACAATCACAGGCGTATTTCTCATACGACAAACTTCCATCAAACGTTCTGTTTGCTCTTCTACACCTTTTACACAGTCGATAACCAAAATTACAGAATCGACAGCCGTTAAAGTTCTATAAGTATCTTCCGCAAAATCTTTGTGACCTGGAGTGTCCAGAATGTTGATTTTCAGGTTGTTGTACTCGAAGGTCATTACAGAAGTAGCCACCGAAATACCTCTTTGGCGTTCAATCTCCATGAAATCGGAAGTTGCTCCCTTCTTAATTTTATTTGATTTTACCGCACCAGCCGTTTGGATAGCACCACCAAATAAAAGTAATTTTTCGGTAAGTGTTGTTTTTCCCGCATCGGGGTGAGAGATAATACCGAAAGTACGGCGTTTATGTATTTCTTCTTGTATGGTTGCCATTTTCAATCTATAAATGAGTGATTGAGTACTTTAATTCACCTCAATCCTGAAAAATCTTTTAAATAAGTTGCAAAATTACTCATAAAAAAAGAAACCTCACAGAAAATTGTTTTCTGTGAGGTTTTTAAATGGAGTAATCAAATAATTACTAGTTCTTATTCAAATTACTTTTATTTCTACTGTAAAGGAAATACACTAAAATTCCTAAAGTACTCCAAATCAAGAATGCGTGCCAAGTTTCACGTCTTACTTGTGTCATTAAAAATACGTTGAAAAGTACTCCCATTGGTGCGACAAACCAGATAAGAGGAGCTTTGTATGGACGTTCAATATCAGGTTGTTGATAACGAAGTAAAAGTACCGCACCCGAAATCATAGCAAAAGCTAACAAAGTACCCATCGAACACATTTCAGATACTTTATCAATTGGCGTAAGTGCTGATACAATTGATACGATAAGACCAACTAGAATAGTACTTTTCCAAGGTGTTTTGAAATTTGGGTGAATCGTTTTGAAGAAAGCAGGTAATAAACCATCTTTCGCCATTCCTAAGAAGATACGAGTTTGCCCAAGCATCATCACCAACATTACGGAAGTTAGACCAGCCACCGCTGCAATGGTAATAATAAACACTGCCCAAGGTAAGCCAGCATCTGCAAAAGCCGAAGCTACTGGTGCTTTTAAATCTAGCGTATCGTATTTTACCATTCCTGTTAACACTAAAGACACCAAGATATATAAAATAGTACAGATTACTAAAGATGCTACGATAGCGAAAGGAATATCTTTACGTGGATTTATTGCTTCACCAGCTTGTGTAGATACTGCATCAAAACCGATATAAGCAAAGAATACAATCGTTGCAGCAGTTACAACGCCATCCCAACCGAAGTGTCCTTTACCATCTGCATCAAATACTCTTTCTGGAATAAATGGATGCCAGTTTTCTGTTTTTACAAAGAATGCACCTACAATAATTACAAATAATACAACAGCTAATTTTGTGATAACAATTACATTATTTGTTTTGGCAGATTCTTGAATACCTCTTACCAATACTGAAGTTACTACCCAAGTAATAAAGAAGGCAGCAACATTGAAAGCGGGTACTGGGCCGTCAACGCCTAATTTTGTACCTGCTGTATAAGGGTCGTTCATTAAAGTAACCGGTAATTCAATGCCGAATAGATGGACGAGTTTCTCGAAATAACCAGACCATGCCACCGCTACAGTGGTTGCTCCCATCATGTATTCAAGGATAAGGTTCCAGCCAATTAACCAAGCGAAGATTTCACCAACTGTTCCATAAGAATAAGCATAAGCAGAACCTTCAACAGGAAGAATGGACGAAAATTCAGCATAACAAAGTGAAGCAAATGTACAACCGATAGCAGCAATAACGAAAGCAAGTGCTAAGGCTGGCCCGGCGTGGTCGTGTGCAGCAATACCTGTTAAAGTAAATATACCTCCACCAATAATTGCTCCGATACCAAGTGAAGTAAGTCCCCACTTTGTAAGAACACGTTTAAGTTCAGATTTTTTCATGTCAGCTTCGTAGGCTGCCATCGGTTTTTTACGCCAAATACTGTTATTCATAGGGTTTTAGTTTTTTGTGTGAATTTGAAGTGATTTTTAGATTTTGGTTAGTTAATAAATCTGTTTTTTGTTCAAAGAAATCCTTTCGAGATAAAAAACTATTAATACTTCATTCTACGAAAGTATATTTTGTTAAAACATCTTTGAAGATACAGAATATTTTGTCTCAAAACAAAAAAAGACCTGCAAGTAATGAAACTAGCAGGTCTTTTAATTTAAAATTTATGCTTTTGTAGCAGGTTCAACTTTTTTCTTACCTGTACCTAAATCGATAACGATTGGTGCAGCTACGAAGATTGAAGAATAAGCACCAAAAACAACACCGATGAACATAGCGAATGAGAAACCTCTTAGAATATCTCCACCAAAAATTAACAATACTGTTACCACCAAGAATACTGTTGTGGCAGTCATTACTGTACGGCTCATGGTATGGTTAATAGATTGGTTAATTGTTTTAATCATCAATTCTTTATTACTAAGGTCTGCATTAACACCAATTTCCTCACGAATACGGTCGAATACTACCACGGTATCGTTAATAGAGTAACCAATTACAGTTAAAACCGCTGCAATAAAGATTTGGTCAACTTCTAATTCAAATCCGAAAAGACGAGTAATACCAACCATTCCTAATACTACTAATGAGTCGTGTAAAAGGGCGATAATACCACCTAATGAATATTGCCATTTACGGAAACGTAATAAAATGTAAATGAAAATACCCACTAAAGCATAAAGAATTGAGATGAATGATTGTTTTAAAATATCATCTGCGATGGTTGCACCAACTTTAGATTCTGAAACAATTGTTGGTTTTGCGTCAGCAAATTTCTTTAAACCAGTTTCTAATGCTTTACGAACTTTTTGGTTTGCTTGAATCGTTTCGTCTTCTACTAAGTATGCCGTAGTGATTTTTAATTTAGTATCACCATTAAAAGTTTTTACTTCAACACCTTTTCCTTCAAAGCTATCTGCCAAACCATCTTTGATAGTTCCTGCTTCTACTGGTTTTGATAATTCAACGACATACGAACGACCACCTTTGAAGTCAACACCTAAGTTAAAACCACCTTGAATTGTTAATACGATAGCACCCAAAGCGATTAAACCCCATGAGAACCAGTATGAATACTTACGTTTTCCGATAAAGTCGAAGTTCATTCCTTTGAAAAGGTCCTTAGAAATGAAAGTTTCAAAAGTAACGTCTTTTTCTTTTCCAGCTTTGATAGCACGATTTGCCATCCAATCTACAAAAACATGAGAAACAAATACAGCAGTAAATACCGAAGTGGCTAAACCGATACACAATGTAACTCCGAATCCTTTTACAGAACCAGAACCAAAGATAATTAAGATAATACCGATAATGATTGTCGTAACGTTACCATCAATAATTGCCGAAAGTGCTTTTTCATAACCGAGTTTGATAGATTCTAATAAACCTTTTCCTTGGTGAAGTTCTTCACGGATACGTTCATTAATCAATACGTTGGCATCAACCGCCATACCTAATGTTAACACAATACCAGCGATACCCGGCAAAGTTAAAGCAGCTTGAATTTGTACTAATACTCCAGCAATAAAGAATACGTTGAAGAAAAGTGCAGCGTTAGCCATCCAACCTGGGCTACCATAATAACCAATCATGAAAATGATTACTAACAATAATCCCAAAGCCATAGAGAAATAACCTTGATTGATAGCCTCAGCTCCTAATGAAGGACCAATAAAAGCATCTTCAACGATACGAGTAGGAGCAGATAATTTACCTGATTTAATTACGTTAGCTAAATCTTTTGCTTGTTCAACTGTGAATGAACCAGAAATTGATGAACGTCCACCAGCAATTTCTCCATTAATATTTGGAGCAGAGTAAATATAATTATCCAATACGATTGCAATACGTTTTCCAACGTTAGCAGCAGTTAAGTTTTTCCAAATTCTAGCACCCGTACCATTCATATTCATGGTTACTTCTGGGCGTCCGTTTTGGTCAAAATCTTGAGCGGCATCTGTAATTACTTCTCCATCCAATGGTGCTTTTTGCCCTTCTGCTTTTCTCAAGAATTCAAAAGGAATAATTTCGTCACCATTTGTTGCAGGAATTCCAATGGCATTCCAAGCAAATTGAAGACCTGAAGGGAACATCACTTTTACTTCAGGACGACTGAATAATTCATTTACACGAGCTGTATCTTTACGGAAAACACCCCAAGATCTTCCTTGGTTATCCAAAGGCAAAAACAATTTTGTAAGTGCCGAACCAGCAGTTGTGTCTTTTACAGCAGAATCTTTTTTCGCTACTTTAGCTGCACCAGATAATTGACCAGCCAATCCGCCAGCTTTAGTAGTGTCAGTTGAAGTAGTTGCTGTTGAAGTACTTGCTTTTTTGGCTTTTTCTTCAGCAGTTAAATATTCGCCTAAAGAATTTAAGCCCGGTCCCCATTCAGAAATTTCAGCTACTTCGATAAATTCTAATTTTGAAGCTGCTGATAATAATTTTCTAGCACGTTCAGGGTTATCAATACCCGGTAATTCTACTTGGATACGGTTTGTTCCTGGTAAACGTTGGATGTTAGGGTTGGCAACCCCTAATTTATCAATACGAGTTTGAACTGTTTTATAAACACGGTCAACAGCGCCATCAATTTCATCATTGATTACTTTCTTTACTTGTGAATCTGAAGAATTAGCATTTAATTTTTCACGGTTTACAGAGTTAGCGAAAATTGATGCCAATTTTTGATTCTGAGCAATTTTAGCAAAAGCCTCATAGAATAATTCATTGAAGGTTTTTGTTGAAGTCGCTTGTGCAGCAGATGCTTCTTGAATAGCTTTCTCAAAGTTAGGATCATTGCTTTTTCCTGACAATGCACGAAGGATTTCTACTGGAGAAACCTCTAACACTGCATGAAGACCACCTTCTAAGTCCAAACCTTTATGAAGTGCATAAGTAGTAACTTCTTGTAAAGTAAAGCCTAAATAAATAGGTTGTTTCCAAAGAGAGTCAATGTAATGAGTTTTCTTTGCTGGGTCTAATACGCCAGCTTTTGAAGTAGCATAATTAATAGCATCTTCACGAACTGAGCTTGCTTTCCAAGTAAACGAAAGGAAAAATAAACATAAGGCTGAAATAATTCCAGTCAGCCAAATTATGGCACTTTTATAACGCATTTTTGTAGGGAAAAAGTAATTGTGAGTAAATAAACGGATGATTAGGGTTGTAACATTCTAGCCGACATGGCAAAATGTCTTCAATTTGATAGAAATTTCTATCAAAAATATTTATCAAGAAAAAATTATGGGGCGTTGGTAACGATAAAATGCTCGAAAAGTACTTCGAGATACGGAAGGCGAAATGCTAAATTTTGAACGGATTGAATTGTGCGTTCAAATGATAAAAAAGCAAATTCACAAGGATGGAAAATGAATTCTTGTGCAAAATCAATATTAACAGGTACAGAAACCTGCATCACCGAAAGTTCAGAAACAGAGCATTGTTTAGGCGTATGATTATCTTGACTTTGTTCTGTTTTTACTTTACTTAGCAGGGTTTGACTTTTTTGAGTAGCACTTATTGTTTTACCAAATACGGTAAAAACAATAACAAGCGACATCAAAAAGACGCTGAACAAACGAGCTATGTGTGAATTTTTTTGCATTCTGAATTACAAAACTATCACTTTTTGTTTGGTAATTCCAAATTCTCACTTAAAATAATTATAAGATTACAATGTTCGACTTTAGTAGTTATGGTAATTTATAAGTGTTCTTGGATTTATGTAATCTAAGTATCAATAATACTGATTTATGAAAAACTCCTATAAACTCAAATATTCTATTATTATCTTTGGCATTCAAATACACTTAAAAACAACAGTTATTCGCAATGAGTCATAAAATGTCAAAGTTATCCTCCCTATTTTTCTACATATCAATTATGTTGTTGTTTAATGGGTGTAGCACCGTGGAAAACCCAAGTCCAGAATTAGAGTACGTAATAATTCCTGATGAAAATTTCGAAAAAGCCTTAATTCAATATAAGATTGATTCAGTACAGGATGGTAAAGTATTGAAAAGTAATGTTCTTAAAGTTACATCGCTTTCTATGTCTTCTTCTCCTGAAGATATTAAAAATACTTATGGCAAAATAAAAGATTTAACAGGTATAGAAGCATTTGCTAATCTGAAAACACTAAAATGTATATACAATGAATTAACGAAACTAGATATTAGTAAAAATACGGCTTTAACTGAATTGTGGTGTTATAGTAATAATTTAACAGTTTTAGATGTCAGCAAGCGTACAGAATTAGAAGTACTTCGTTGTGGAGGAAATCAGTTGACAAACTTAGATATTACTAAAAATAAACGATTAAGAGTATTTGATTGCTATGGTAATAAATTGAAGAATCTTGACATTAGTCAAAATACTTCTTTAAAAGAGTTAGGTTATGCGGATAATAAACTGCTTTATGTTGACCTTAGTAAAAATACTTCTTTAGAACGGTTAGATTGTAATTATACAAGTATTAATACTCTAGATGTAACTCACAACACTAAACTTGTGTATCTAAGCTGTTCTATAAATAAGTTGACATCTTTAGATTTAAGTAAAAATACATCTTTACAGGTATTAAATTGTAGTTCAAATGCTTTGCCTATATTGGATGTAAGTAAAAATGTTGAATTAGTATCTCTAAATTGTTATGATAATAAATTGGTTAATTTAGACCTTCAAAAAAATACTTTAATTGATGTATTGAATTGTGTTGGTAATCAATTAAATAGTTTGGATGTTAGTAAAATCAATAACTTGACTCAATTGTATTGCGGTTTCAATAATATGGAAACCATTTGTGTAAATAGTCTCAATCAAGTAAAACCCGCTTGGGATAAAGACGCTAAGGCTACTTATAAAGTATGCCCTTAATAAAAACCAGAAAACAATGTTTAATTATTTAGAACCATCATATATCAAAAAATTCATTCAAACTGCTCTTGCCGAAGATGTTGGTGACGGTGATCATACTTCATTATCGACGATTCCTGCCACAGCCACTGGACGAGCAAAATTATTGGTAAAAGAAGATGGAATGTTAGCAGGAGTAACTTTAGCAACGATGATTTTTGAAGAAGTTGATAAAGCCCTTGAAGTAAAAGTATTGCTGGAAGACGGCACAACGATAAAAAAAGGAGAAATCGTTTTGACAGTAGAAGGTTCTTCGCAATCAATTTTAAAGGCAGAACGCTTGGTTTTGAACTGTATGCAAAGAATGTCGGGTATCGCTACTTATACCGATTCGATGATGAAATTATTGGAAGGAACGAAAACCAAATTACTCGATACTCGTAAAACAACACCAAATTTTCGCCTTTGTGAAAAATGGGCTTGTAAAATTGGTGGTGCTGAAAACCATCGTTATGCCTTGTTCGATATGATTTTGATAAAAGATAATCATGTTGATTATGCAGGCGGAATTCATAATGCCATCAAACAAGCAAACGATTATCTAAAGGAAACAGGACGTGCATTAAGCATTGAGATTGAAGTAAGAAACTTAACAGAACTTCGGGAAGTTTTAGCAATAGGACAAGTAAACAGAATTATGTTGGATAATTTTTCATTTGACGATTTACGTGAAGCCGTAAGATTAATAAATGGCAATTATCCGACTGAAGCTTCTGGTGGAATTAATGAAAAAACCGTTAGACAATATGCAGACTGTGGTGTAGATTATATTTCTTGTGGAGCTTTAACGCATCATGTAAATAGTTTAGATTTGAGCTTAAAAGCTTACTAGGCTTAGATTGATTAGTGATTTTTAGACTATTTACTTAATCACTCAATCAAAAAACACTCATTCACTCAACAAACAGGTGTCTTTTCTAACGATATAAAATTTTAACAATGAATTTATTAGAAGAATCTCAACGAGTTGGCTACGTCAGTCGCTCTGTTCCATTCAAAGGAGAAGATTTAAAAGAACAGATTTTAAAACTTAAAAAAGAGAAAAATGCGGTAATCTTGGCTCATTATTATGTTGATGCTGAAATTCAAGAAATCGCAGATTTTTTAGGAGATAGTTTGGGTTTGGCACAAGCGGCAGAACAAACTGATGCTGATATGATTGTTTTCTGTGGAGTACATTTCATGGGCGAAACAGCCAAAATTCTAAATCCGAATAAAAAAGTTGTATTGCCAGATTTGAACGCTGGTTGTTCTTTGGCGGATGCTGCTCCAAAAGAAGAATTTGCTGCTTTTAAAGCAAAATATCCTGAAGCTGTTGTAGTAAGTTATATCAATTGTACTGCCGATATTAAGGCAATGACTGATATTATTTGTACTTCATCAAATGCAGTGAAAGTCGTTGAATCAATTCCTGCCGGCAAACAAATTATTTTTGCTCCTGATGCCAATTTAGGAAGATATGTAGCCAAAAAAACTGGACGTGATTTGATTTTGTGGGAAGGTGCTTGTATTGTTCATATTGATATTTCTTTGGAAAAACTCAAGAAAGCGAAAGAAGAAAATCCTAATGCTTTATTAATTGCCCATCCTGAATGTAAGGAAGTAATTCTTTCTCAAGCAGATTTTGTAGGTTCAACCACGGCTCTTTTAAGTTTTGTTCAAACATCAGATTGTCAAGAATTTATCGTAGCGACAGAAGCAGGTATTTTGCACAAAATGAAATTAGCTGTACCAGATAAAAAGATTATTCCAGCACCAGCAAATGAAAAAAATGCCTGTGCTTGTTCAGAATGTCCGTATATGAAAATGAATACGATGGAAAAGCTCTACAACGCAATGTTCTATGAATTACCAGAAATTCAAGTGCCAGAAGAAGTAAGGATTCCTGCTTTGAAAGCATTGAAAGCAATGTTGGAGATTAGTAAATAATTAAAAAAGAGGCTAACAAATCTGGATTTGATAGCCTCTTTTTTTTGTAATAACCATTCTATAAGATTTGATAACTCAACTTTAAAGACCATAAAAAATCCACACCTGTTAGTTTAAAGTTTAGTGGATTATGAAAATTAAAGTATATCGTTTTTGGACGCCCATTTTCAGTGAAAATATGGTCATTGGGTGCTAATGTGTATTTGCCAGTTGTATTTGTATGAGTAGCCATGCCAATTCCTCCATACCATTCTAGCCAAAATCGCTCACTGATTTGTCCCATTACTCCTATTTTTCCATAAGCTCCCCAAACTTTATAAATGGTATCGTCAGAGAGTTTTTCATAATATTTATAATCATTATTCCAAGAATTTCCTCCTCTACCAATGGTTGTTGTACTTGGATAAGTATTGGTACGGTTGAAGAGTTCAAGTCCATAAAAAGCATTTATACCCTTATTTCTCAAAGCAAATGGTTTTGTATATCTTCTAAATTCTAATCTGTATCGTTGTGATATTTCGCCTTCGTCATAAGTACCCTTTGTGCCTGCTAATGAAATATTAGGATTGCCATAGGCGTAATCAAATGCAATAGTAGTTCTAGTACTAATATTGGTTTCAAGCCCAAACTGAATAGCGGCATGGGTTCCTAGATATGTCAATGGTGCTATTTTGAGAAGTAAGTGTCGATGCGAAATGGTATCACTTTGGGCAAATGTGAAGACTCGACTGAAGACTAATAATATTATTAAGATAGAATATTTCATTCGATAGGTATTTTACTGAGAAGCTTTAATGCTTTTGGGTCGCTATAATCGTATTGATAAATGCCATTCTGACCAGTTACTATTAGTTTTTGTTGATTTGGGATAACATCATACGAAACCACATCTGTTAAAAACTCCTTTTCAACTGGATTTACTGGGTCTGATAAATCAAAAGATTTTAATCCAAAACTACCTTCACAGATAAATAGATTTTTACCATCTACTGCTAATCCATGAGGATTTTTCATTGGAATGGATTTTACCAATGTAGGGTTTGAGGGATTACTGATATTGACAATATCCAGAGAATTTACTCCTCTTTGACATAATGTTCCATTTCTTAAGGTCACATAAGCATAATTATCTTGAACAACCACAGGGTCACAACTCTTTATGTGTGTATAAGTAGAAAGCAAAACGGGATTGACTGGGTCTTGATTATTGAAAATTTTCATTCCTGTATTACTTCCAATAAAGAGCATGTTGTTATAAGGGTAAATGGTTTCTAAGCCAAAGCCCAAATTGATAGTTTTGATTTTTTGAGGAGAAGTATTCTTAATATCGAAAATAGACATGGTGCTAGTGCCTACTGTATAAAGATAGCCATCACCTAAAGTAAAACGAGCCATAGAACCACCAGTACCATTTCCGAAGGGAGACACCGAATCGTTAGCTCCTTGTTGGCAACTTTGAAGGCATATTAACCCCAAAATACAATATAATAATTGTGTATTTTTCATCTGTAACATTTTAGTGTGTAGTCAACGTATAAAACTTTTTCCCAACCGATTACTACACCTTTGTTACTGTCAACACATTCAAAACGAACATTGGTAACTGGCGGATAATCCTGCGATTCAAATACATCTTTTAGGCGATGTACTAGCTTGGCTTCCGAAGGCTTGCTAATATTGATGCTTATCAAATCTTTTAAGTTATCGGCATATAAAATATCACCTCTAATGGCAATATCTACATTGCTTGGAATTTGCAAAAAAGCAATTTTCTTGGGGTTTTTCGGATCTTTGTTATCAAAGATATGAACGCCTTTACCAATCTCGTTCACAAATAAAAACTGATCTTTGATATAAATTTTGCCGAGAGATTTTAATGGTTGTGGAGTAGTGATAACTACTTTGTCTATTTCGTCTGCATTTGCATAAATAGGTCGATATCCTTCGCTAGTGATTGGAAATTCTGGAGGACTATCAAATTTGAAACAACTGCTTGCCAGTAAAGCAAGAGATAAGTAGGATAGTAGTTTTTTCATAATTAACGTTTAATGGGTAAAGAATCAATAGCTAATTTAGGTGTTTTTACGAAGTAAACCTTTATATTTTTAATTATTTTTTTTAATAAAAAAAGCCATCAGCAATATATGCCGATGACTTTCGATGTTTTGATATATTTTACTTTAAACAAGATATTTTTGTTTATTGCTCAACTTTACGCTTCAATTTAATAGTTATCTTTCTTTTTCAAATAAATCTGAAATTGTTCTTCTGTGAGAATCGCTTTCATTTCTTTATCTCTTTCTTCTTTGATAGTTACTGCTTTTGCTCTGATTTTAGCACGTACTTCTTCAGTAATTGGAGGAACAATTTTCTTTACTTCTTCTGAAAAATCTAAACGTTTGAATGCAAAATTTATATTGGCATTTTCAACTTTTGGAATTTGCTCTTCTGTCAATTTTAATTTTTTTATCATCCAACGAGTGTCCTCATTAGCCATTTTTTCGGGGTCTAAACTTTCTGGCTTTCTTTGCATACCCTCGCCTGCTTGGGGGATTCTGCTTCTTCCTAAGCCTCCTCCGTATCCTCCTTGTCCATAGCCTTGTCCGTATTGTGCATTACTTTCATGGATATGCAAGAAAATAGAAAAGCATAAAGCGAATAAAAGTGTTGAGTATTTTTTGGCTTTCATTGGGCAACCTGATTTGTTTTTGTGTTAAGCAATTTAATCATCATCAAAAGTATTGTTACGTACCTCGGAGAATGAAAAGTTAAATTAATAATTTTCTGCTACTCTTTTCAGTATTTTAGATGAAGTTTATAAAAAAAGCCCTCAATCTTTCGAAATGAGGGCTTTTTTATACTGAAATGATTAAGACCCGCAGGCTTCGCATCCATCAGGATCGTCAATTGAGCATTGCATCGCCGACCAATTTTGTTCGACTACGCTGTCTAGGCCTCCTACAACGAGAGAGGCAGCTGATGATTTCGCTTGTGCTGCTTGTGCGGCATAAGCTTCATAACTCATCTCGTGCTCTTGCACAACATTTGCTTGCTCAATGGCCACTTCGGCTTGTTTTTCGACTGTAAACTTGATAGCATCGGCGGCAGCTTTTGTTCTAAGATAATACATCCCAGTTTTCAAGCCTTTTTCCCAAGCGTAGAAGTGCATCGAAGTAAGTTTACCAAAGTTCGGGTCTTGAATATGAATATTTAATGATTGCGACTGGCAAATATATGCACCTCTGTCGGCAGCCATTTCAATAATTACTTTTTGTTTGATTTCCCAAACTGTTTTATAAAGATCTTTTAAACTTTGCGGAATTTCAGCAATGTTTTGAACCGAACCGTTGGCAGAAATCAATTTGTTTTTCATTGAATCATTCCATAAGTTCAACTTCACCAAGTCACGAAGAAGGTGTTTGTTTACTACAGCGAATTCTCCAGAAAGTACTCTACGTGCGTAAATGTTTGAAGTATAAGGTTCAAAACATTCGTTATTGCCCAAAATTTGTGAAGTCGAAGCCGTTGGCATCGGTGCTACTAATAATGAGTTTCTAACACCATGTGTTTTTACTTTTTCTCTTAATTCTTCCCAATTCCAACGACCAGACTCTGGCGTAACTCCCCACATATCAAATTGGAAAATACCTTGCGAGATTGGTGAGCCTGCCCAAGTTTCATAAGGACCTTCTTGAATAGCCAATTCCATTGAAGCTTCCATCGCTGCATAGTACATGGTTTCAAAAATATCTTTATTCAATTGTTTCGCTTCTGCCGATTCAAAAGGCATTCTTAACAAAATAAATACATCAGCTAAACCTTGAACACCTAAACCAATTGGACGGTGACGCATGTTTGAACGTCTTGCTTCTTCAACTGGATAATAGTTACGGTCGATGATTTTATTTAAGTTTTTCGCTGCAACTTTTGTTACTTTATATAAAGCTTGGTGGTCAAATTCTTGGAAACCTCTTTCGTTAGTTTTTACGAATTTTGGTAAAGCTAAAGATGCTAAGTTACAAACCGCTACTTCATCTTTAGAAGTATATTCCATAATTTCAGTACATAAGTTTGAAGACTTGATTGTACCTAAATTTTTCTGGTTTGATTTACGGTTAGCGTGGTCTTTGAACAACATATAAGGCGTTCCAGTTTCTGTTTGAGATTCTAAAATCTCGAACCATAAATCTTGAGCCTTGATTACTTTACGTGCTTTTCCTGCTAATTCATAGCTCGTGTAAAGTTTTTCAAACTCTTCACCATAAGTATCAGCTAAGCCTGGGCATTCGTGCGGACAAAGTAATGACCAAGTATCATTATCTTTAACACGTTTCATGAATAAATCTGGAATCCATAATGCGTAGAATAAATCTCTTGCACGCATTTCTTCTTTACCGTGATTTTTCTTTAATTCTAAGAAATCAAAAATGTCTGCATGCCAAGGTTCTAAGTAAACAGCGAATGAACCTTTGCGTTTTCCCCCACCTTGGTCAACGTAACGAGCGGTATCATTAAATACTTTCAACATCGGTACAATACCGTTTGAAGTACCGTTTGTTCCTTTAATATATGAACCTGTAGCACGAACATTGTGAATTGATAAACCAATTCCACCAGCCGATTGAGAAATTTTAGCACATTGTTTTAATGTATCATAAATTCCTTCAATTGAATCGTCTTGCATCGTTAACAAGAAACAAGATGACATTTGTGGTTTTTGCGTACCTGCATTGAAAAGCGTAGGAGTAGCATGAGTAAACCAACGTTCTGACAATAAATTGTAAGTTTCAATGGCTTTTTCAACATCACTACCGTGAATACCGATAGATACACGCATCAACATGTGTTGCGGACGTTCAGCAATTTTACCTTCCATTTTTAGAAGATAAGATTTTTCTAAAGTCTTGAACCCAAAATAATCGTAGCCGAAGTCACGGTCATAAATAATAGCAGCGTCTAATTCTCCTGCGTTTTTCTTGATAATATCATACACTTCCTTTGATAAAAGCGCTGCATTTTCTCCAGTTTTTGGGTCTGTATAATTATAGAGACGTTTCATCGTTGCCGAGAACGACTTTAAAGTCCCTTTATGCAAATTAGAAACAGCAATCCTAGCTGCAAGCACGGCATAGTCTGGGTGCTTCGTCGTCATCGACGCAGCTGTTTCTGCCGCCAAATTATCTAATTCGCTCGTGGTTACTCCATCATAAAGCCCAGTAATAACTTTTTTGGCTACTTCGAGGGGCTGCACAAAGAATGGATCGAGACTATAGCAAAGTTTTTCGATTCTGGCGGTAATCTTGTCAAACTTTACAGACTCACGTCTGCCATCTCTTTTAATAACGTACATATTAACTCGGGTTTTTTTATTGTGTTCAGTTCTATTAAAATAAAGAAAGAAGGCTTGAATATAATCATTCAAAGAAATCAAATAATCATTCCTTGAGTGTATCGTTGAAACCATTTTGTGGGTGTTCTCTTCAACACAAACCTTTTGTTTTTCATTCCTTAATCTCCATTATTTTTTACTTAAATCATTGTTTTTTCTTGAAGATGAAAAATGATTTAAGAATTAATTCAGCTAAAATTTTAAGAATTTTTGTGCTAGCAATCTCAAAGAAATCAAAGATTGATTCGATGGGCTAAATCTTTAAATAAAACAGAAACGTTAATAATGAATGATTTTGGTATGCACTTCAAAGATAACAATTTCTTAATCTATTCGCAACGAATAACCAACCATTAAAAAGCAAGAAAAAATACAAACTATTTGTTATGTACAACAAGAATTCAAGCCTAGTGCTATTCAGCTAAGTATCTAACTTGGAATAATTATACTGAAATTTTTTAAGAAAAATTAAGAATACTTTTTCTTAAAAACTTAAATCAAATTACCTTAAAAAAGTTTTTGAAACCACCAAAAAAAATGTAATTTTGCACCCTCAAATAAGAAAAGTGCTTTTGTCGATTGTTATCAGTAATTCGTTTAATTAGTTTAAACATCTTGAATACTGTATCTCCCAATTTAACAATCGACTAATTATATACAATCCAGAGACGGCGGGGAATCGTCTCAAAATCAAAATATTATCATGAAACAAGGAATTCATCCAGATTACAGACCAGTGGTTTTCCATGATTTGTCTGCTGATTACAAGTTTTTAACACAATCATGTGTAAAAACAACTGAAACAACTGAATTTGAAGGAGAAACTTATCCAGTATTCAAAATCGAGGTTTCTTCAGAGTCGCACCCATTCTATACAGGTAAAAATGTATTATTGGATACTGCGGGTCGTGTTGATAAATTCTACAAACGTTTCGGTGGCAAGAAATAATTCTTCTACCCAGTCGGTGTCGAAATTAAAAAAAAGCCTTTTAGAGAAATCTGAAAGGTTTTTTTATGATAAATTATCGGTAATATATAACTTATATTTGTGGTGATTATCTGTTGTTAAGTGAGCATACGGCATTAAATCAATTTTTTTGCTTTAGGCAATAGGCTGTAAGCCGTAAGCGGAAATACTTTTTATAGTAAAAAATAAACATTTTGCCTATTGCCTAAAGCTTACAGCCTAAAGCAAAATTTTAAAACTAATTTTGTATGCTAATCAATTATTAAATATTCTTGCCCAGCGGATGGGATATTCCGTACTAAGTTTATGAATTTTATCCTTTTTGATGAGATACAGATTCGTCAGTCTTTGTTGCCTCTAACTTTTACTCGTCCTGTCAGCGAAATCCGTATTGGAATTCAAACCATCAGCGAAAAATGGCAAGCCTACTTGCAAAGCAAAATTTCATTTCATACACAAGATTATTTACAGGCAAAGTATCCATTAATCTTGACTGAAGATAATATATTTATCAACGGTGCAGTTTGCCCAACGAAAACTTTACTTGAAGCAATTCAGCAATTAGCACCCGAAACTGCTTTACTTCAAGGAGAAACCATTCTTGCTTACAGAAGTAAAGAAGCCAAAGATACTTTTGAAAATACGATTGCTTTCGAAGGTTCTCTCCGAATTATTCGTCATGCAATAGATATTTATACACACAACGGCGAGCAAATTACCAATGATTTTGAGAGAATCACCGCAGGAAGAACCTCGCAACCCATTAATGACCGCTTTACTGCTTTTTATAATGAATCACAGATTTTTATTGAAGAAGGTGTTGATTTAAAATCGGTTGTACTCGATGCTACACATGGTCCAATTTATATTGGCAAAGGCGTAAGCCTAAGTATTGGTGCTTTGATTCAAGGCCCTTTTGCCATTTGTGAAAATTCAGTCGTGAATATGGGAGCAAAAATGCGTAGAAATACAACCATTGGCTCGCATTGTAAGGTAGGCGGAGAAATCAGTAATTCCGTTATCTTTGGCAATTCAAACAAAGGACACGAAGGCTTCATGGGTAATTCTGTGATTGGCGAGTGGTGTAATTGGGGAGCTGATACTAATAATTCTAATTTGAAAAATGATTATTCAAAAGTAGAATTGTGGAGTTATGTAAGTAATCGTTATGAAAATACAGGTTCGCAATTTGTGGGTTTAATCATGGGCGACCATTCTAAGTGTGGTATCAATACAATGTTTAACACTGGAACGGTTGTAGGTGTGAATTGTAATATTTTCGGAGCAGATTTTCAACCAAAACATATTCCTTCATTTTCGTGGAGTAACGGAAATGGTACTTTCAAAACTTATCATTTGCGTAAAGCAAACCAAGTAGCCCGTGCTGTTTTGGAACGTAGAGGAAAAGAATTTGATGCTGTTGAAGAACAAATTTTGAAAGCAATTTTTGAATTAATTTGAAAATTTGGGAATTTGAAGATTTGAAAGTGTGGTAATTTGAAAATGAAATATGAGTAAGCTACTTATTTTCAAATCATCAAATTTCCAAATTCTTCCACTTTTTCAAATCTTCAAATTTTCAAATTCTCTCACATCATCAAATTTTCAAAATAGAAATAAATGTTATTTAAAGAAATCCCAGGTTTAAGTGCCATCAAAAATACGCTGATTCGTTCGGTGCAAATGAACCATGTGGCTCATGCACAATTGTTTCATGGAGCAGTTGGCGGAGCAAACTTGGCTTTGGCTTGGGCATATTCTACTTATATCAATTGCGAGGATAAGACTGAAACAGATGCCTGTGGGCGTTGTGCGTCTTGTATCAAAATGGCGAAAATGGTGCATCCTGATATTCACCATATTTTTCCGACTCCGAGTGCGAAGGAAACTATTTTGGAATTATTGCCCACTTGGCGTAAGTTTTTGATTGAAAGTCCATACAGAAGTTTAACGGATTGGTTGGAGTTTACAGGAGCAACTGGCAATAAGCAAGGAATTATTCCTATCAAGGAAGCTCATAATATTATTGAGAAAATTTCGCTCAAGGCTTTTGAAGCAGAGTACAAAATCTTGATTATTTGGCAACCAGAATTAATGAATATTGAGTCGGCGAACTCTTTATTAAAAATTTTAGAAGAACCGCCTACCAAAACGCTGTTTATTCTCGTATGTAACGATACCAACAAGTTATTAACAACGATACTTTCCAGAACGCAAAGAGTAATGATTCCTGCTTTTTCGGATGAAAATACAGTTGAATACCTTACCGAAAAAACTGGAGTAACAACCGAAAGAGCTAAACAAATTGCGTACTTATCCGAAGGAAATATCTCAAAAGCAGTAGCTTTAACCACCCATGAAGGACAAGTACAGCATGAATGGTTTGCCAATTGGATGCGAATGGCGTACAAACCGAATGTACAAGCTTTGATAAAATTAGCTGATGAATTTGACGGAATGTCGAAAGAAGACCAAAAAGGCATGATGGAGTACGGCTTGAATATTTTCAGAGATTTATTACTTTGGAAAAACGGTGCAGAAGCTTTGGTGAGATTAGAAGGAGAGGAACTTACTTTTGTACAAAATTTTTCAAAAGCCGTAAAAATTGAATCCATCGAACTGATTGTTCAAGAGTTCAGTCAAGTATATTATTATTTAGAACGCAACGCAAGGGCGAAAATATTACATTTAGATTTATCACTAAGCATCGCCCGATTGTTTAAAAGTTAAGTAAAAAGACGTTATTCGTTAACGTGTATCAGTTATTTGTATTTTCTTAATAAGTAGATAAAAACTATTACCTTTTCCAATTAGGATTCGAATTAATTCGAATCCTAATTGAAATTACCCCAAAACTAAAAGCTTACAGCTCAAGGCTTATAGCTCAGAGCTAATAATCATCCAACCATGAGTACAATAAAATTAGGAACGAGAGGGTCAAAATTAGCACTTTGGCAAGCGTACTTCATCAAAGAAACATTAGAAAAAGGCGGTTTATCTGTTGAAATCGTCATTATCAATACTAAAGGAGACCAAATCTTAGACCGTTCCTTGTCGAAAATTGGCTCAAAAGGAGTATTTACGGAAGAATTAGAAGAAAAACTTCGTTCGGGCGAAATAGATATTGCACAACATTCTGCCAAAGATTTACAATCGGAATTAGCAGATGATTTAGAATTAATTGCCTTTACCGAGCGTGAAAAAGTAAACGACGTTTTGGTAAGTTATGACAAAAGTTTGTCGCTGGAAAGTGAAAAATCTTTTGTGGTTGGTACTTCTTCGACCCGAAGAGTAGCAATGTTGAAGCATTTTTATCCGCACATCAAAACTGTGGATATGCGTGGAAACTTGCAAACTCGTATGGGCAAATTAGAAAGTGGCGTTTGTGATGCTTTGTTATTGGCTTATGCAGGAGTACATCGCATGGGCTACGAAGAACATATAGCCGAACTAATTTCTTTAGATAAATTTACGCCCGCCGTCGGACAAGGTTCTGTGGCGATAGAATGTGCCGTTTCGTTGGATGCTGAAAAGAAAGCAAAAATTCGTGAATTGTGTAATCATGGCGAAACAGAACAACAATTACTGGCAGAACGTGCTTATTTGAGACGCTTACAAGGTGGTTGTAGTATTCCAGTTTTTGGCTTGGCACAAACTGCTGAAAACGGAGAATTGACGATGACAGGTGGAATCATCAGTTTAGATGGTCAAGAAGTGTTGAAAGAAAGAGTATCAGGAACTGATGCTGTTGAAGTAGGCGAAATTTTAGCAGACAAGATTTTAAAACTGGGTGGAGATAGAATTTTGAAAGAAATTCGTGCGGGGTTGAATAGTTAGTGGATTAGTGATTTGTGATTGAGTGATTACGATAGTCATTTTATGAACCTTCTTCAATAAAATCATTTTATGTCTGCTGAAAATATCTTCAAAAAACTTCGTTTAGATAGCGATAAACAGCTTTTGATTGTGAATGCTCCTGAAAGTTACTTATCGTTATTGGCAGGTTCTAATTTTGATACTGAACCAAAAGCGGAGGGAATTTATGATTTTGTACAAGTATTTGCCTTTCAGCAAGCTGAATTGGAGACTTTAATGCAGTCTGTAAGTAAAGCTGGAAAATTCGATTGTGTATTTTGGGCTTGTTATCCAAAAGGAACAGGTAAAATAAAAAGTGATATTAAACGTGAAACAGTTTGGACGGCTTTTGATTTAATCGGGCTTCAAGCGGTTTCACAAGTAGCTATTGATGAAACTTGGTCTGCTTTGCGTGGCAGACCAGCAACAATGGTAGGAAAGTAGGTCGAGATTCCATCTCGACCACGGTTATGAAAAGAAAGTATATGACAGGAAACAAGTCGAGATGGAATCTCGACCTACTGTTCTTTTATTTCAAAGCCTTTGCAATAGCTTCTTTTGCCAATTTCTCCATGATTTTATAGCAAGCAATTGTTGGATGTACGCCGTCTTCTGCCATTTCCTTGCTCAATCCATTTCTTTCATCTTTCAAAGGCGTGAAGTAATCAAGATACACCAAGTTGTATTGTTTTGCTAATTGTTTGATGCCTTCGTTCAAAGCCATTACTTTGCTTGGTACATCTTTAATTTCCTTTCTCCACGGAAAAGCCGCAGCGGGCATCACCGAAGCCAAAATCACCTTGATATTATTCGCTTTGGCGATTTCAATCATTGATTTATAATTTCCCAAAGTATATTCTGGCATATAATCGCCCGTGTTTTCTGCAATGTCGTTGATACCAATGTTGATAATGACTACTTTTGGTTTCAAATCCACCGCATCCTGACGAAAACGTAATAAAGTTTGTGGGGAAGTTTGTCCGCTGATGCCTCTTCCTACATAATTATTGCTGTTAAAAAAGTCAGCGTCAGCACCAACCCAACCTTCTGTGATTGAATCTCCTGTAAAAACAACTCTTGTTTGTCCTTGTTTTGGCTCACCGATTTCGGCATTGGCTTTTTTGTATTTTACCAAATTTGCCCAATCTCTTCTTTCTCTTTCAGCATTTTGTTTTGAAAACATTTCTAATTGTTCTTCGGTAAATTGTTGTTCCCATTTGTTAGGATAACGTTTCTTGAGATAACCTTGTAGTTTCAACCAATCGCCAAAACGTTCGTACCAAGTATCGGTCGGGATTTTTTGTTTATTCATACCAAAACCATGTCCGCCTTTTTCATAAATGTGCATTTCTACGGGTTGTCCTGCGGCTTTCCAATCTAAATATAATTGTGCGTTTGCTGGTGCAAAACCCAATTGGTCATCAGAAGCCAAAGCGATAAAGATGGGCGTTTTTTCTTTAGGAATATTCTTGATTTCCTCTACGGCTTTTGTGTAAGCGTAAATGGGAGCGATAAAATTAGGTTTACTTTCTTCGGTAGCTTTGTAAGTTGCTCCTAAAGTAAGGGTTGCTCCAGCCGAAAAGCCAATCATCCCAATTTTGTTTGGATCGATGTCGTACTTTTCTGCATTTTTTCGGATGTATTTAATGGCAGTTGAAGCATCTTGAATCGCCAAAGGAATTACTGGTGCATTTTCTTCATCCAACGTTTTGAAGTTACCCATTTTTCCCATCAATTCTTTCACTGGGTCGTCGGTGAAACTTCTGGCTACTCTGTACTTCAAGACGAATGCGGCAATCCCTTTTGAGTTTAAATACTTGGCAACCTCAATGCCTTCACTGTCGATAGAAAGCGTATGAAATGCTCCGCCCGGTGCAATCAACATTGCCGTTCCAGTCGCTTTGTCTTTGTCTGGTAAAAAAGCCGTAATGGTTGGTTCGGCTACGTTATAGACTATTCTGGTTTTGAAAATGTTATTTGTGTTTTCGGCTTCCGACCAAGTCCAGTTTTCAGAACCTGGGGCTTTGCCTGAATACAATTTGGTGACTTCCTGTGAGAAAGTAGAGAAACTGAGGAGTAAAGCACAAATTAAACTGTAATGTGTTTTTTTCATAGTTATTAAAATTTGAGATTGTAATGAATTAAGCAGCATGAATGTAATTCTATGTCTGTCAAAATATGCTTGAAGTTAATCATGAATTATCAGTTAACAATATCCAATTCCAAAAACTGATGCTGGTTTTTATGATTGTGATTCTGTGCATCAAGAAAAAAATAGTACATTTAGTTTTTAACGTTTCATCTCACTAAAATGGTCTCGTTTGGCATGATTTCAAACAAAAAAACACTCTTATTCCTACTCGTATCATTCATTTCTTTGGAGACTTTTTCGCAAAGTAAAAGAAAAGAATATCTCGTTACTTTTAGCACACCTTTTGGCGAAATGCACGCTATTTTGCACAATGAAACGCCACAGCACAAAAAGAATTTCTTGAAATTGGTGAATCATAAATTTTATGATGGTTTACTTTTCCATCGTGTTATCAAGTCATTTATGATTCAAGGTGGAGACCCGAATTCAAAAAAAGCAAAAGAAGGAGAGTTATTAGGAAATGGCGATGTGGGCTACAAAGTACCTGCTGAAATCACGCCTGAATTGTTTCATAAAAAAGGTGTTTTGGCGGCGGCACGTGATAATAATCCAGAAAAAGCGTCTTCGGGTTGTCAGTATTATATCGTGCAAGGTCAGGTTTGGAATGATTCAAGTTTGACGAAACAAATGGCGAGAAGTCCGTTGAGAACTTATACGGAAGAACAAAAAAACGTTTATAAAACCATTGGCGGAACTCCACATTTGGATGGAAATTATACCGTTTTCGGACAAGTAATTGATAATTTATGGGTGGTAGATTCGGTAGCAAATCAGGCGAGAGACAAAAATAATCGTCCTTTAAAAGATATTCCGATGAAAATTACTTGTAAAAAAATGCGTAAAAAGAAGATTACTAAATTGTATGCTTATACATTTGGAGATTAAATGTTAAGAAAAGAACATTAATACTTTATGTAATATTTTTATTAATTAAGGTAGAAGTATTTTTCGAAATTCCGCTGTTTGAGCGGAGCGAGTTTCGGAATTTCTTGAATTTCTTTTGTTACTTTTCTTGTTTCAAGACAAGAAAAGTAAGCAGTAGAGAATAGGATTTTACTCTCTAGCTTATGTGACATAGTTTTGATAAACGGGACAAACCCAAAAATGATTTTTGAATATATATATGTCAAAAAAGAAAATACTTATTACAGGTTCTAATGGTTTGTTAGGGCAAAAGCTAGTTTTGTTATTGGCAAACCAAAGCGATATTCATTTAATTGCTACGGCTCGTGGCAAAAACCGATTACCATTTACAGAAGGCTACGAATATCTGGAAATGGATATTACCAATCCTGAACAAGTAGCAGAAATAATAGAACAAGTAAAACCAAATGCCATTATTCACACCGCCGCTATGACGAATGTTGATCAGTGTGAATTTGAAAAAGATTTATGTTGGGCAATGAACGTAAAAGCTGTGGAGTATTTGACAGAAGCTTGCGAAAAGCATGATATTTATCTTTGTCACCTTTCAACAGATTTTGTATTTGACGGGAAAGCTGGACTATATTCAGAGGAAGCACAACCAAGTCCAGTAAGTTATTATGGTTGGACGAAATATGCAGCGGAGGAAGTAGTGAAGCGTTCAAAATGTCGTTGGAGTATCGCCAGAACAGTTTTGGTTTATGGTATCGTTTCGGACATGAGCCGAAGTAATATTATTTTATGGGTAAAAAAATCCTTAGAAGAAGGTAAAAATATCAAAGTGGTTACCGACCAGTTTCGCACACCTACTTTGGCAGAAGATTTGGCAAAAGGCTGCTGGTTAATGACTGATAAAGAAGCGGAAGGAGTTTTTCATATTTCGGGGAAAGACTTTTTAACGCCTTATGAAATGGCGATTAAAACGGCTGATTTTTTCCATTTAGATAAATCATTAATTAGCGAAGCCGATTCAAGTAATTTCACTCAGCCAGCGAAACGCCCACCAAGAACTGGTTTTATTTTGGATAAAGCTATTGCTGAATTAGGATACAATCCAGTAAGTTTTGAAGAGGGGATTGCTGTTGTGGCGGAACAAACTAAAGAGAACGATTAAATTCAAACTTGAAATTTATCACTAGGGCTAGACTTAAGTCCAGCCCTAGTGATAAATTTGGATTCAACTCAACAAAAAAATCCCTACAAGAACTAGGCTTCCCTTGAAAATTGTTTTTCGATATTGCTTTACGATAAAATCCACTCATGTTCTGGGTGGATTTTTGCTTTCATCTGAGGTGCTTTATTTAAAAAATACAATTTTGTTTGATT
>NZ_JAYGIL010000041.1:0-51579 GCF_034931025.1 Arcicella gelida
CAAGTCAAATAAAATTGTATTTTTTTAATAAATCACCGTAAGTGAAATGAAAAATCCACCCAGAATATGAGTGGATTTTATTCTAAATCAATATCGAAAAACAATTTTCAAGGGAAGCCGAAATAAACAGTTATAATCATCTTCTTTCTATTAGCAGGCGAATTAATTCGCCTGCTAATAGAAAGAAGCCTAGTAAAGTTCAAACAGCTTTTACGACAAAGTTACTCCACAACTTACTTGATAGGTCTCTCCTGCTGATAAAGTCAATAAACCATCTCCTGAATTAAAAGCATTTGTATTTCCTGTCATTGGTTCAATCGCCACACAGTTACGTGCTTCTGGAATATACACAACGATAAAAGAGAATTGTCCTTTCAAGCCTTCTTGCCAAAGTGTAAGCGAAACATCCTTCTGGATTGAATGCAATACTGCTTCTACTTTCTCGGCTGGTTTAACAGCAAAAACAGCATTTAAGTCTTGACCATCTAAGATGATTCCTTCACTAAAATCAACGGATTTTGTTTCTACAGAAATCAATTGTTCATCAGGAATTGACTGTTCGATAGCAGGAAAATCTATTCGCCAATCATCAGCCGTTTCTCCTTCAATTTTAAAATATGGATGCCAACCCAAAACCATAGGCATCGTTTTTGTTCCTGCATTTTTGATAGAGTATGTCAAAGTAAAACCTTTTTCGGCAGATAGCGTATTCGTGATTTCTAACACAAAAGGAAATGGATAGCCGAAGTAATTGCCTTTATATTGGTAGCGGAGAATTATGCTCGCTTCTGTATCGGTAGATATTTCTTCAATTACTTCAAAATTAGCAAAAGCGACAAAGCCGTGAATGGCATTGTGGAGTGCTACTTCATTGATAGGTAATTGATAAGTATCGCCTTCAAAATAATATCTGCCATTTCTAACACGATTTCCCCAAGGAAATAAATGTGCAGAAGGATATGCAGCCATTTGTTGTATTAATTGTTCATCGGTATCAGCGCAAACAATTACGTTAAATAAGTTTTCATTTTTTCGGAAAACCATTTTACGAATAATTCCACCCAATTCAGGTAAAATATTAACGGTTTCACCAGTTGTTGGATTCGATAAAACGTATTCAGTAAAACGTCCGAATGCCTCTTTAGTAATTTTCATGTTGGATAATATTACTTACTATTTAAATTTTAGGCAAAATTAAAAGCTCAGGCTTCAAGGTTACATCTCTCCTTCCACTCCCAAACCGAATAAGGCAAAATCATATTTTACAGGGTCGTTGGCATCGAATAGTTTTAGATTTTCGGTTAATTCTACAGCCATTTGCCAATCGGGTTTAGGTCTTTCTATCAAACCCAATTTACGAGCTACTCTTTCTACATGAACATCGCAAGGACAAATCAATGTTGAGCTTGAAATATTTTCCCAGATTCCAAAATCAACGCCATGATTATCTTTTCTTACCATCCAACGCAAAAACATATTTAAGCGTTTGCAAGAAGAGTTTCTAAGTGGCGTAGCAATATGCTTACGAGTTCTTTCAGGATAATCTTCTAAACTAAAAAAAAAGTCATGAAAGCCGATGAGATTATTTTTTATATTGGATTCTTCTGTACTATGATTTCCCACTAAAAAAGCTTCTTCTAAAGATTCATGTTTTTGATAAAACTCACGAAACCAAGCGATAAAGTACAGTGTATCTGTAGCATTAAAAGTACGATGTTTGAAAGAAAGGAAAGTTTTTAAATCAGAATCTTGATGATTCATGATAAAATCATGCGGGCTACCATCCATCAAAGTAATCAATTCTTTACATTTATTGATGATTGTTTTTCTTTGTCCCCATGCTAAAATAGAAGCCCAAAAGCCCATGATTTCAATATCTTCTTTCTTAGTAAAAAGATGTGGAATAGAAATTGGGTCGTTCGGAATAAAATTAGTTTGGTTGTACTGTAAATACTTTTCTGCTAATAAATCAGCGACGTAATTAGTCATTCTTGAAAGGATAAAAACAAAATACTCGGCATTATTACCATGAATAATGCCGAGTATTTTTTATTTGATTTTTGAAGCAACAAATGCGATAAGTTTTGACGGGATTGAAAAAATCCAAACTAATACTGTGTATAAAAAAGCAAAAGTTGCGATGGCTGGAAATGCCAATGTATAAAGAACATTAAACACGATATGCCCAAAAGTGATTTGTCTTTTATTGCGTCGCATTGTTTAAGGGGTCATGTAATTGAGTTCTGTTCTAATTCTTTTCTCTGTTGGATTCAATTTTTCAAAAGCTCTTGGCGATAATTTAATAATTACTTTATCGCTTCCAATATCGGGTAATTTTCCAACTACTTTTACCCAAATGCTTTGTCCGTTAGCTATATTTTTCACATTCACCAAGGTCCCAACACCAGCAGAACGGTGAAGTGCTAAATATTTCCCTGAATTATCTTCAACATCAATCAATTCAGCTAAACCACTTTCAATCGTTCTTCTGTATCCTGATGCTGTTCTTACTACTTCCGAAGAAGTTTTTACATCATTTGGTACAGGTTCTTCTGTTTTTGCAGCTACTTTGGGCTGTTCAACAGCAGTTGATGTTGGTCTGTAAGGTTCATTTCTTACTTCTCCTCTTGCAGGAACGTCAGTATTAGTATATCGTTTGCGTTCATACTCTTTAGCATCTACGATAAGTACTTGTCCCGCTGACAATTGGTCGTTTGTTAAATTATTCCATCTCCTCAAATCAGCAATTGCTACTTTATATTTACTAGAAATACCGTATAAACCTTGTCCTTGTTCAACAGTATGTGTTGCTGGTCTTGAAGGTTCAGGTGTTAATAAAGCTGTTGAGTTACTTGTATATTTTGCTGGAACCGTGCTAACTACCTTATTAAAAGGCACTTTCACCATTTGCCCGATATTCACATTATCAGAAATCCCTGGATTGGCTGCTCTAAATTCAGACATTGAGCTTCCATATTTTCTTAAAATAGAATACAATGTTTGCTTAGGTTCTACTTTATGAATTACATACGTTTTGCCTGCTTCTTTACGTACTGTAACTGAATCTAGGCTTATTTCTTTGGCAAAAGATGATGTATATGTTGCTGATAAAAGAAAGATAGAGACAATCTTAGCAACGGACTTAGTGTTATATTTCATATCCGATGAGTTGATTTTGATTTTTAACATATAGTAAAGTGTCAGATTTCATAGAAAAGGTGTCTATTCCTATTCCTTCGCTCTCTGCGATGAAATCATGTAGTAGAATTTTTTTTTCTTTATTGGTAATCAACAAATAATTTTGGAATTGCTTTCCTCTGTAAATATAGTAAGAAATTACAATTTTGTCATTGACTTCCAGATAATCTACCCCATTTTGGGCTTCAATATTTATTAAATGGTAAAGGAATTTAAAAATCGTTGGAAAATGTGGACTTGAATCAGGATAATGCCTCACAAAATGCTGATTTTGTTCAGGAATAAAGGTTTGAAATGGTTTCAATCCGATTTCAAGCGATTGATAAATAGGTAAATTACTCTCATCTAACTGATAAAGCACTAATATATTGCCATCACAACTAAAAAAAATCCAGTCTTCTATTTTTTGTTCAATCTCGCAAGTTGTAATATTTATTAGGATTACTCCCAGAGGTTCAGGCTTTTGCTGATCTGAATATTTATGTAAGACCAAATGATTACCAAAAATTCCGACTAAACCTAACCACCAAGATTTTTCTGGACGATAGTCTTTCCATAATACTTCACCTGTTTTTAAATTCAATGCAGAAAAGCTTACTTGTCGGCTAGATTCATCTCTTACTTCCAAAACCATTTTGTCTTCATAAAAAACAGTATTCCAAATTTTTCCAGCGAAAGTCTCCTCTATTTTTTTTAGCATAAATTTTATTGTTATTTTACATTTTAATTTGAGTCTCCGATTACAAGTTTAAACATATATTTTTGCAATCTCATCCTAATCCAGTTTATCAGTGTTAAAAATATTAGGCATTATTCCTGCTCGCTACGCTTCCACTCGTTTTCCTGGAAAACCATTAGTGGACATCAGTGGTAAAACCATGATTCAACGTGTGTATGAACAAGCGTCAAAATCTAACTTACTTGCCAAAGTAGTTGTTGCCACAGATGATGAAAGAATTTTTGAACACGTAAAAAGTTTTGGTGGCGAAGTTGTAATGACTTCCTCTAAACATCCAAGCGGAACTGACCGCTGTTTTGAGGCTTTACAAATCGTTTCTAAATTGGAACGCAGAAAAGAGGGAAAAGAATTCCAACGATATAATTATGTCATCAATATTCAAGGCGATGAACCTTTCATTCAGCCTAAACAAATTGATATTTTGGTGCAATGCCTAACGGCTAAAACTGAATTGGCGACTTTAATAAAACGTATTGAAGACGAAGCTACTTTGTTCAATCCCAATACACCAAAAGTAATTTTCAATAATTATCACGAAGCCATTTACTTCACACGTCAAACAATTCCCTATTTAAGAGGCATCGAAAAAGATAAGTGGCTAAATGCCCATGATTACTTCAAACACATTGGAATTTACGCTTACAGAGTTGACATTTTGAATAAAATCACAAAATTACCAATTGCTTTATTAGAAAAAGTAGAATCTTTAGAGCAATTAAGATGGTTGGCAAATGGCTTTAAAATAAAAGTTGCCATTACTCCTTACGATAGTTTTGGAATTGATATTCCTGAAGATTTGGAAGAAGCACAACGAATTACTTCTTAAAGAAAAACGAGTCATCCCAAATTTTCTCTTGAAAAAGATCTGTTGAAAAAGATTTCGGAGAAAAATTGGGATGACTCATGTTGATTTTAGCAATAATCACTAATCTACCTCTGCCTTGTTTACTCTTTTCGGAGTAGCCTTTCCATCTACCATCGACTTCGCCCCTACTGCAATGGCACGAATCATATTGGTCATGTGCGTCATATCAAGGCTTTCAAATTCATCATCTACAGAGTGATATAATTTATCAATATCAATTTGGTCAGACGAAATAGAATGTGCTGGTACGCCCAATCTAGCCAAAGTAGCATTGTCGGAACGATAAAATAAATTCTGTTCAGTATAAGGGTCTGGATGAAAACTATAAACGCTTCCTTTTACGGCTTCTTGTAAAATTGTTCCAAAATCAGAACGTTCAAAACCTGTAATAAAAGCTGAATTTACCCCAAATTTCGAAGCCTTACCAATCATTTCAATGTTGAACATCGCTACGATTTCATCAGGATTCAGTTGTTTCGAGAAGTACTGAGAACCATAACCGCCAATTTCTTCAGCAGTGAAACATACAAAAATTAAAGTACGCTCTGGTTTACCTTGCTTTTTGAAGTAATCTGCTAAAGCAACTACTGCCGTTGTTCCCGAAGCATCGTCATCCGCACCATTAGCAATTGAATCGCCCTCAACGGCTTTTTGATAGCCAAGATGGTCGTAATGTCCAGAGAAAACTATGTACTCATTACTTCTTTTACCAGGAATCATTCCTGTTACGTTGGCTAACGGAAGCGTCTCTACTTTATTAGTTAACTCAGCTTTAATGTCATTTACTTGTACAGAATCGGCTAAAATAAAGAGTTGTGATTCACCTTTTCCAATACTTTCCTTCATAGAACTGCTATTAAAACGACGGTGATAATTGGCAAATGTTTTCTGATGCTTCGGATTTACCAATACAACAGCATCTACTTTTTTGCTTAAAATTTCGCCAAAAGCCTTTCTGTAATTAGCATTTTCGCCTATATAAAATATCTGTTTCGGGCTAGTCCAAGCAATACTTTCGTGACCAGTCAAGAAGAAATACTTGTCTTTGCCAATTTCAGCATTGTTTAAAACAACAGTAGATTGCTCTGGTTTGAGCGAATACATGCTAAATTTTTGCTCGTAGGAATTCAATCCTGCTAAAGGTTTCAAACCGATTCTTTTAAATTCAGCCTGTAAGAAAACAGAAGCCTTTTCAATACCGGGTGTAAAAGTTCTTCGCCCCATCATGTCATCGGCACTCAAGGTTTTCACAATTCTTTCTACTTCAGTTTGTTTGATGCTTGATTGTGAGAATCCATAATGGGCAACCATTACAGACAAAATCAATGTAATTACTCTTTTCATATTTGTATTTTTTCTTACAAAAATAGACGAATCCATTTTTAAATACAGTGATTCAATTTTTAATTTCAAAAAATTAGCTGAACGGCTCTTATCAAAAAACAAAGGCTTTTTAGATAGGTAAATGGTGAGATAAAATTTTCTGATTTTTTGTCTCTGCACTGTGCAGGAAAGAAACATCGCTTGATGATTCGTCGCTGCAACGTGCAGGAAGGAAACATCACTCGATGATTCGTCGCTGCAACGTGCAGGAAGGATACATCACTCGATGATTCGTCGCTGCAACGTGCAGGAAGGATACATCACTCGATGATTCGTCGCTGCACTGTGCAGGAAGGAAATATTACTCGTAAATTCGTCGCTGCATCGTGCAGGAAGGAAATAATAGCTTGTAAATACGTCGCTCCAACTTGGAGCAAGCAAATATCACTCGTAAATGCCTCGCTCCAATTCGGAGCAAGCAAATATCACTCGTCATGTACTATAAAAAATCGGGCTAAGCAAATGCTGTTAACATTTACTTAGCCCGATTAAAATTTGAAGCGTTTCTTCGTTTAGTCAACGAATCTAAAAATTCTATTCCAACGAATTTTACTCAAGAAGTTCTTATTAGGGTCTAAAGACATCCAAATAAATACTGCTTTTCCAACCACATGGTCGGCAGGAACAAAACCCCAATAACGTGAATCCGCTGAATGATGACGGTTATCGCCCATCATAAAGTAATAATCTTGTTTGAAAGTATAAGAAGTAATTGCTTTTCCGTCAACCAAAATTCTATGTCCGTCAATGACAACATTTTGATTTCCTTCGTAATACTTAATGATGTACTTATATTTATCTACATTGCCAGAATCTAACTTGATAGTCAGACCTTTGTTCGGAATCAATAATGGGCCATAGTTATCTCTGTTCCAAATGTATGAACTACCAAACATTGGCGTTGCTCCATCGTCGTTAGTCATGCCATCTTGTCCATCAGGAGTACCTTTAGGAGCTTTCAATAAATCAACGCTGTAGAAAGATTTCATTTTTTTGAATTCTTCAATATTACCAGCATAAGTATTGATGATATAATCGTGCAAACCACCTACTAATGAATCTTGTCCTGTTAGATTTACTTCCATCCAATTCGCATTCGACTGCCCCGTTGCATCAACTCCATTGAAGATATTATGGTCTTCAAAGAATTCGTCTGTTAATTGCTCCTTCACTTTCAACAAATATTCATGTTGTAATTTCTTAGGATTTTCCATCGGTTTTCCGTCGATATATACCTGCGTATCACGAATTTCCAAAGTTTTTCCCGGAGTTCCGATACAACGTTTGATATAATAAGTACGTAAATCAACTGGTGCATCGCCATCTGGCGTGTAGTTTGGCACATTAAATACCACTGCATCGCCTTGTTTTACCTCTGAAAAACCAGGTAAACGTTTGATAGGCAAATCTAACCAACGCAAGTAAGAAGGAATATCTGTTCCCCAAATTTTTTGGTGCGTTAAAGGTACTTGAAGAGGCGTTTTGGGAGTTCTAACCCCATAATGTAATTTACTTACAAAAAGGAAATCGCCGACCATCAATGAGCTTTCCATTGAAGGCGTTGGAATGGTATAGGCTTCAAAGAAGAAGAAACGTATTAAAGTTGCCGCTACTACTGCAAATACTACAGAATCAATCCATTCACGGAAAGGTGATTTTTGTTTAGGTTGTTTTTTTTCTGACATTTTTATCGTTGTTGGAAATGTTCTCCAATGGTTAGTCGTAAAGTTGATAATAGAATTACAGTTTAGCTGTCAGCTTAAAGCTACAACGCCAACAAATCATTCATTCCAAAAACACCTTTCTTGCCTACAATCCATTCAGCTGCAACAACTGCACCCAAAGCAAAACCTTCACGACCGTGCGCTACGTGTGAGATTTCAATTTGGTCGATGTCTGAAATGTATTTTACAATATGTGTTCCGGGAACTTTGCCTTCACGAGCAGACCAAATGGCTACTTCATCTTGTGCTGGAATTTCGTTATTAATCCATTTACTTTTTCCTTCAAGGTTTTCAATCAATCCTTCTGCAATGGTAATTGCCGTACCAGACGGAGAATCTTTCTTTTCTGTATGATGGATTTCAGTCGTTGAAACAGAGTATTGTTTCTGTGGACTTATCAATTTAGCCAACATCTTGTTCAATTGAAAAAAGATATTTACACCAATTGAATAATTTGATGACCAAAAGAAAGCCCCTTCTTTTTCAAGGGCTAAAGCTTCTACTTCTGGCTTATTCTCAAGCCAACCAGTTGTTCCACAAACTACAGGAAAACCTTTATTGATACATGCTTTTACATTTTCAAAAGCAGAAGAAGGATGGCTGAATTCAATAACTGCATCTACTTGAGCAGTGGTTAGTGCTTCAAAATCTTGACGATTATTTACGTCAATTCGAGCAACAATATTATGACCTCGGTCTAAGGCGATTTTTTCAATAACCTTTCCCATTTTGCCATAACCGAGTAAAACAATATTCATAGTAATAAATTGATTGTGTAATTGAATATTTCCTAAAAGGATTAATAATGTTTAATTTTATTTGAAAGCAAAAGTAAGTTTTGCTCCGTAAACGGCATTCATCATATCGGGGCTTGTTAATGTCGGCTGAATTTTGAATGAAATATCGTCTGTCAAATCAAAGGTTTTCAAGTGAGCCGTTACGTTGGCATCAATAATATTGGCCGCCCAAACTACTGCAATAAATAAGTAAGAACCATCTCTGTTTCTACGATAACCATTCACAAAAGTATTGAGCTGTGAAGATGTTACTTCTCGTTGCGTTCCACTTTCGTCACCATAAAGTGTAATTTTAGCACTTGAAGGTGGACTTGCCACTTTAAAATTATCAATGTATTGCTGTTTGTAATAAGAATATTTAGCTTGATTGGTAATGATAAAGTAAATATTCACGGCAAAACCACCATATACAAAAGGTAATTTCCAATACTGACGATTGTAAATTTGTCCCCAACCCGGTACCATTGCCGAGCGTAACGTTGAAACTCTTGGAATGATTTTATAAGGCTTTTTTATAGAATCTTTCTTGACGATGACATTTGTTAAAGAGTCTTTCAGACTAACAACATTACTTTCTTTCAATACTTGTGCTTGTGTTAGCAAACTTCCAAGGAAAAAAAATAAGCCTATAAGTAATTTCTTCATTTTAGTTTTTTGAACTTCAACGCAAAATTACCGCTAATATTCCGTCTGGTGAAGGGTAATTAAGTTTTTTTAAGAGAAAAATCCAGTCCTTTTCATGATAGAAGGACTGGATTTTCAACTAAGCTTTAATCGCTAATAAGATTTTATCTAATTCTTCTTGAGAAGTAAATGGGATTTTAATTTCACCTTTACCTTTATCGTCAGCCTTTACGGTCACTTTTGCTCCAAAATAGGCTTGTAAACGGAATTGTAAACTTCTGATTTCTTGCTTTACTCCTCCACCGATTGCTTTCTTTGCAGTATTTACTAAAGAGGCATTGGCTAATTCACGAACGGCTTCTTCTACTTTTCTTACTGACCAATCGTCTGCAATCGTTTTCTGAAAAATATCTAATTGCTGTTCTCTATCAGGAATATTGATAATAGCACGAGCATGCCCCATCGAAATTTTGGTATCTCTTAACGCTACTTGTATTACATCTGGTAATTTTAGCAAACGAATATAATTATTAACCGTTGTGCGGTTCTTCCCTACTCTATCACCTAGTTCTTCTTGTTTTAGAGAACATTCAGTAATCAATCTTTGGTAGCTTAATGCAATTTCGATAGCATTCAAGTTTTCACGTTGAATGTTTTCGATTAATGCCATTTCTAGCATTTGCTGGTCGTCAGCAGTACGCACATAAGCAGGAATACTTTTCAAACCAGCTCTTTTTGAAGCTTGCAAACGACGCTCTCCAGAAATTAACTGAAATTTATTCGGAGCAATCTGACGAACCGTAATCGGTTGAATAATTCCTTGTACTCTGATTGAATCTGCTAATTCATTCAGGGCTTCTTCGTCAAAATGTGTTCTTGGTTGATAAGGGTTTGTTTCGATTAAATCAACCGAAATTTCGTTCATCGAACTAATTTGCTCTAAACGTGTAGGGCGTTCGATGGGTGTTGCAGGTTGACGAGGCTGCGTGTTATTTACTTCGTCCGAATCTTGAAGTAAAGCACCTAAGCCTCTACCAAGTCCGACACGTTTTTTTACTGCTGGGATTTCTACTTTACTCATTTCTTATACGATGATATAGAACAGATTTTTCGGGATGGCGTTTTCCAAAAGGAAAAATCTACTCTTGTGTTACATATCCATTTTTAGCCAAAACCTCACGAGCGAGGTTCAAGTAACTAATTGCACCTTTACTTTCCGAATCGTGTGCAATGGCTGGAACACCAAAACTTGGAGATTCTGAAAGACGAATATTTCTAGGAATAATGGTATTGAATACCATGTTATGAAAATGGGCTGTTACTTCTGCTACTACTTGGTTCGACAAACGTACTCTTAAATCATACATTGTCAATAAAATACCTTCAATGGCCAAATTGGTATTCAAACGAGATTGAATAATTTTCACGGTATTCAATAATTTTCCAAGTCCTTCTAATGCAAAATATTCACATTGTACAGGAATTATCACAGAATCAGCGGCTGTAAGGGCATTAATGGTGATTAAACCCAAAGATGGTGAACAGTCAATAATAATAAAATCATAGTTATCAAGAATAACGCCTAATGATTCTTTCATTTTTTGTTCACGATCACGAAGATTAATCATTTCAATTTCAGCACCAACCAAATCAATGTGCGAAGGAATGATATGCAGATAAGGTAAATCTGTAGCAATGATAATATCTTGCACATTTACTCCATCAACCATACATTCATAAATTGAATTTTCAATTTCCTTAGGATTAAACCCTAAACCTGAAGTAGAGTTTGCCTGAGGGTCAGCATCAACAATGAGTGTTCTGAATTCGAGAGCGGCCAAACTTGCCGCCAGGTTAATAGTGGTTGTCGTTTTTCCAACTCCTCCTTTTTGGTTGGCTATGGCAATTATTTTCCCCATCTTGGATTTTTCTGAGTTACAGTCTTTTTTAAGCTAGGCATTTACGAACAGACAAACGGGCTAAAGAAGTATTAAATTAAAAAGACAAATCTTACTCCTTAATTCCTACAAGCTAATTCACAATTCCCAGTACCTCAAATAACAGACTTCAAATATCGTCCTTTCCGACCACATAAGCAAAGAGTGTTCCACAAAATGTTTCACGATTATTGATTTATGAGTATAATACTATATTTGATTCAGTATTAACAATCAATAGAATTGACAATTTTATGAGTTAAAATGATTATTTTTATTTTGATAAAAATTAGATTAAGACAATAAAAATGATGATTTTTAGATATAAATAGCAACAAAGTACAAATAATACACATTCGATATACTTTTAGAGATGTATTCAAAATTGTTTCTAAAAATCAGAAAATGTATTTTAGCATAATTTTGGAACGTTCAATCTTAACATTTTATTTACATTTCATTCATATACTTTATTAACAAACTTATTTTATGACATCAAAATCCATTGAAACCGAAGAGGTTCAAAAATCAAATAGCTATCCCAAGGCTGTTCCCTATATCATCGGAAATGAAGCCGCTGAACGTTTTAGTTTTTATGGGATGCGTTCTATCCTTCCTACTTTTTTAATTGCACAATTTTTCAATCCTACTTTCAATCCACTCCTTCAACAAACTGCAGAAGCTCAGTCCAATCAAAAAGTACACATGTTTGTTGCATTGGCATATATTATGCCTATTTTGGGAGGTATTGCCGCTGACTGGTTTTTTGGAAAATATAAAGTAATATTATATGTCTCTATTTTATATTGTTTTGGACATTTAATGTTAGCTATGTTTGATACAGACTTAGCACTATTTTCTATTGGAATGACAGTGATTGCTGCAGGTGCTGGTGGTATCAAATCGAACGTTTCTGCCAATGTTGGAGACCAATTTGACAAAACCAATGAACATTTTATGTCTAAAGTATATGGTTGGTTTTACTTTTCAATCAATGCTGGTTCATTCTTATCTACCTATTTTATTCCTGAAATCAATAAAAAATATGGTTCAGCATGGGCTTTTGGTATTCCAGGGGTTTTAATGGCTCTGGCAACTTTGATTTTCTTTTTAGGGAGAAAAAAATATATTAGAGTGCCTCCAACAGGTATTAATCGAAATAATTTTATATTTATTTCATTCTATGCACTGATAAATATGGGCAAAAGAGTAAAAGGTGATCATTGGCTAGACGTTGCCAAAGCAAGTTATGACCCACAAAAAGTTGATGATATAAAAGCTGTCTATCGTTTGATTATTGTGTTTGCTTTTATTCCAATTTTCTGGGCGTTGTGGGATCAAAATTTATCAGAATGGGTTTTGCAAGCTCAAAAAATTGATTTGAATATAGGCTTAGGCTTTACTTTATTACCAGAACAAGTACAAATATTTAATCCTTTCTTCTTAGTAAGCTTTATTCCAGTTTTTACTTATTTTGTGTATCCTTTCTTTGAAAAATTGGGCATCAAAACTACTCCATTACGTCGTTTAGGCGTTGGCTTTTTCTTAACAGCTTTATCTTTTGTGATTATAGCCATGATTCAAGAAAATATTGATGCTGGTGGCAAACCTTCTGTTTGGTGGCAAATATTGGCTTATTTGGTTTTGGCTTGGGGGGAAATCTTGGTTTCAATTACTGGTTTAGAATATGCTTATACTAATTCGCCAAAATCTATGAAATCGACGATGACTGCTATCTTTTATTCAACAGTTTCTATTGGGAATTTAGCCGTTTCACTTATCAACGAAAATATTGCTAACAAAGGCTTCTTTGCTCAATTAGATGGTGCTAAATATTTCTGGTTTTTTGCAGCCTTGATGTTTGCTTCATTTCTTGTTTACATTTCTATTGCTTCAAGAATGAAGGAGACTCGTTATGTAGGAGTGACGGAGTAAAGCTAGCAACGAGTTTTTAGCTTTGAGCTTCAAGAAATAGACTAAGATAAAACTTAAATCATATTTCTTGAAGCTCATTTTTTGTATATTTCCACGAAAAAGCTCAAGGCTGAAAGTCCTAAAAAACATTATGGAAGAACAACATTTAGAAAGCTCTGATTTTATTAAAGATATTGTTATCGGAATGTCTGACGGACTGACCGTCCCATTCGCTTTGGCGGCTGGACTTTCGGGAGCCGTAGCTAATACTTCCATCATTACTACTGCGGGTATTGCTGAAATTGTAGCAGGTTCAATTGCAATGGGTTTGGGTGGCTTTCTAGCAGGACAAACCGAAGTTGAACATTACGATGCCGAACTAAAACGAGAATACGAAGAAGTAGAAAGAGTTCCTGAAAGAGAAAAAGAAGAAGTAAGAGAAGTATTTGCTGATTATGGTTTAGATGAAGAAGCACAAAATTTAATCGTTGAAGCCCTTTCAAAAGACAAAAAGAAATGGGTAGATTTTATGATGAAGTTTGAATTAGGCTTAGAAAAACCTGACATCAACAGAGCTAGAAATTCAGCTTTGACGATTGGCACTGCTTACATCGTCGGTGGAATAATTCCACTTGCTCCTTATTTTTTTGTAGAAGATGCTCATCAAGGATTACTTTATTCTATGGCAGTAACTTTACTAACACTTTTTGTATTTGGCTATTTTAAAAGTAAAGTAACAGGACAAAATCCATTGACTGGAGCGATTAAAGTAACCTTAATCGGTGCTGCTGCCGCTGGTGCTGCTTTCTTCGTAGCAAAAATGTTTGGAGGATAAATAGAACAGTTATATGAATTGTAAGTAAGCGAGTTAGTGATTTTTTGATACACAAAATAAAAAATCCAACAAAGAAAAACCTATCTGATAAACCTTGATTATTACGAATGACTAAGCAACAAGCAATTTTTAATTGGAGTGGCGGGAAAGATTCTGCTTTGAGTTTATATAAAACATTACAGTCAAACGAATACGAAGTAAATTGTTTGCTGACGAGTATCAACGAGCAGTATCGTCGAATTTCAATGCACGGTGTAAGAGAAGAATTATTAATTCAACAAGCTGAAAGTCTCGGTATTTCGTTGGTAAAAATGTTTCTTCCAGAAATGCCAACAATGGAAGTTTATGAAAATGTGATGAAAAGTACTTTGCTTGATTTACAAAGCAAAGGAGCTACAGCCTCTATTTTTGGCGATATTTTTTTAGAAGATTTACGCCAATATCGTGAAAACAAATTAGCCGAACTGAATTTAAAAGGTGTTTTTCCTTTATGGAAAACCCCAACGAAAGATATTATCAAAGAATTCCTTGACTTAGGTTTTAAAACCATCACTACTTGTGTAAACGATAAGTATTTGGACAAAAGCTTTGTAGGTAGAATCATTGATGAATCTTTTTTAAATGATTTACCTGAAAATGTTGACCCTTGTGGTGAAAATGGCGAATTTCATACTTTTGTCTTCGATGGACCAATTTTCAAAGAAGCAATTCCATTTGAAAAAGGCGAAATAGTTTATCGACAATATACTCCTACTTCAAAAAAAGACGGTAATAATTATGATTGCGATGATTCATCACAAGAAAATCCATTTGATAATGGTTTCTGGTATTGTGATTTGTTGCCTAAATAATCTTATAAATAGCTAAAGCAAAGTATATCGAAAAATCCAAAAACAATATGCAAGAGCTATCCATTAAACAAATTTTATCTCAAGAGATTAAAGCCTTCTTTAAACTTAAAAAGTCGGATAGACTTTGGCATATTCCTGTACTGGCTTCACTCTGCATAGGAATTCCTTTACTGATTGGCTTGGCTTTTGATAATGTAAAATCGGGTTTATTAGCAAGCCTTTCTGGACTTGTCATTTTATACATTCCTACCGCCAACTCAATCGTTAGCAGAATGGCAACCATGTTGATTTGCTCTTTTGGCTTTATGGTATCTTATGCAATAGGCTTAATTTTCAGTTTTAATCCATTTGTTTCTACAATCGTTTTCGGTATTTTTTCAACGATGGTTTACTGGATTAACCTCTATTTTAAGACAAAGCCACCAGCTAGTTTCTTCTTTATTATGATTGCCTCATTGGCTAGTGGCATGCCTCATGACTTATCAAGTATTCCTCAGAAAATTGGTTTAATTGCCATGGGAACCATGTTGGCTTGCACTTTAGCACTAATTTATAGTTTTTTGGTAAAGCGTAAAAATCATAAAAAAGATGCTGCTATCATTTCTGATTTACTGGTAAAAAGTAAATATGCGGATTTAGTTGAAGCCATGATTGTCGGTTCTTTTATGTTTACTTCTATGCTTATCGGACATGTTTTAAAATTCCAAAATCCTTATTGGATTCCAATTTCCTGTTTGGCTGTAATGCAAGGCGTAAACCTCTATCACATTTGGCAAAGAGTCATTCATCGTATTTTAGGTACATTTTTGGGTTTGGGTTTATGCTGGCTTTTTCTATCAATCATCCACACACCTTTTAGTATTTGTATTACGATTATTGCTTTACAATTTATCATCGAAATACTCATTGTTCGCCATTATGCTTTGGCAGTTATTTTTATTACACCCATGACAATCCTACTTGCTGAAGCTGCCAATCCTTTAATTCAAAACCCTGATTTATTAATTGCTACTCGCTTTTTAGATATTTCAATTGGAAGTTTAATTGGTGCAATTGGTGGCTGGTTTGTTCACAATGAAAAAATTCGTTTTTATACTACCATGAAAATCAGGAAAGCCAAACTGGTAGTAATGGGAAAATAGGTAGGATATTTAACTGTTTTTTTGAAATTTATACAGACAGACGACTCACATGAATAAAAAAATACTTTTAGTAGAAGACGATTTTAGTGTTGTTGAATTCTTAAAAAAGGGACTAGACGAAGCAAATTTTGAAGTATCCGTCGCCTTGAATGGGAACTCTGCCATCAGTATGGCTTCTGAATCTTCTTTTGACCTTATCATTTTAGACATCATGTTGCCCGATAAAAATGGGATTGAAGTATGCCGAATATTGCGTTCACAAGGCATCAAAACACCCATTCTTTTCTTAACAGCTCTTGGTACTTCCGAGAACATCGCTTTGGGTTTAAATACTGGTGCAGACGATTATTTGGTAAAACCTTTTAAGTTTATTGAATTATATGCCAGAATCAATGCCCTTCTAAGAAGGACTTCTTATACTGACAACCTTTCAGATGAAAAAGTAAAAAACACATTTGTCATCAGCGATTTAATTATTGATGACGATGCCAAAACAGTAATGAGAGGAGAACAAAAAATTTCATTAACAGCCACAGAATACCGTTTATTATTGGTTTTAATGAAAAATAAAGGAAGAGTACTTTCAAGAATAGACATTTTAGAAAGTGCTTGGGACATTAATTTCAACATGGGAACCAACGTGGTGGATGTCTATATTAATTACCTAAGAAAAAAAATTGATGGTGATTTCGAAAACAAGCTTATTCATACTGTTGTTGGAATGGGATATGTGCTAAAAGAAAAATGAAAACACAAACCAAACTAGCCATCATACTTGGTTTTCTGAGTACTACACTTGTTGTTGTATTTGGTATTTCCGTTTATTATTTTCTGGATAAATACTCTTATGTAGATTTTTATAAAAGACTAGAAGCAAGGGTAAGTATTTCGGCACAATACAGTTTAAATTCAGGAACATTAAATTCTAGATACTTAAAAAGTTTACGAAAACAGCATTTAGAAACGCTTGAAAAAGAAAAAGAATATTTGATTGAAACTTCTCCCAATGTTTCCTTAAAAGACATTGCTCAAAAACATAAATTGCCTCTTAATTTTCTTATTTCGCTTTCAAAAGTGGGAACTTACAGAGAAAAACAAGGAAATTTATTCATGGCTGGTTCGCAATATAAAAAAGGTAACAAACGCTATTTTGTCATTGTTTCGGCAGAAAATTACTATGTTTCCAATCACTTAATTTTTTTAAGAACAGTATTGATTGGCGGAATTTCAATGGTAATTTTAATCGTTGCGATTTTCTCATTTTACTTTTCTAAGCATATTTTTGACCCGATTCGAGACATCACCGTTAAAGTAAAACAAATCAGTACTGAAAATATTCATCTTCGATTGGAAAACAATATTGATAAAAGTAGTGAAATCAGTGAGCTAACCAGTACTTTCAACGAACTCCTCAATCGTATAGAAACGGCTTTTGAAACACAAAAAAATTTCATCAGTAATGCCTCTCATGAACTTGGCACTCCACTAACAACGATTATTGGCGAAGCAGACTTTTCGCTACTAAAACCACGAACTTCTGAAGAATACATTGCAGCCATAAAAAATATACTTCAACAAGCTGAACGTTTGAACGAAATTACAAAGTCATTACTCTTTTTAGCTCAAACTGGCTACAAAGGCAAAACCATTACTTTTGAAATGGTACGAATTGACGAAGTAATTTGGAGTACAAAAAGTCTAATTGATAAACTGAATCCAAACAATAAGATTTTGGTAGATTTACGTCTTTTGCCAGAAGACCCCAAGAAACTAAAAGTACAAGGTAATCAACAATTATTACACCTTGCCTTTGCCAATATTCTGAGTAATGCTTGTAAATATTCAAACAATAAACCTGTAACGGTACATATTGCTTCTAGTAATTCTCAAGTAATTATTATGGTTGAAGATCAAGGAATTGGTATTCCTGAATCTGAAATCGACTACATTTATGACCCATTTTTCAGAGCTTCCAATACAAATCTTTTTGAAGGTTACGGCATTGGCTTGCCACTTACTCAAAATATAATTTCACTACACAGAGGCGATTTAATTGTGAGTTCACAAGTAAATGTTGGCACAAAAGTTCAAGTTAAGATTCCACTCATGAAATTCATTTAAATCTCACTCTTATCGAATTCTAATCTCTTTCTTAAAAGTTTATAATCTATTCAAAATAGATTTGTCTTAATACTTAAACAATAAGTGATGACAAAAACTATTTTAGTCCCGATTGATTTCAGTGTTGCCTCGCTCAACACGTTGAAACTTGCACTGGAACCATACAGTGAAGACCCTATCGAGGTAATCCTGATGTACTCCGAATATCTGGATGATTCTATCACAGAATTATTATTTTATACGCCCAACAAAACGATTTCAAATCATATTACTCCAGCATTTAAAGAAGCCTTAGAAATCATTAAAAATAGATTTGAAGGAAAATTAAAGCACATCAGCATTGAGTTGTTTCATGGATATAATAAAAATGCGATAAAAACTTTTTTAGAAGCTAATCATGTGGATGAAATTTACATTCCCAGCAATTATCAGTTAAAAACTTCTAAGAAAGCTTTTAGTCCAATTCCACTTTTAAGGAAATCAAACTATAATGTTATTGAAGTAAATATTGAAACAGATTTTGAATTGCCAATTCAAGAACAATTCCTTTCATTATTTAACTAACATAAAGACCGTAGATTAAAAATAGAAAATTAATGCAAAAAAGTATGCTTTTATTAAGCATACTTTTTTTGTTGACTTTTATGTGATTATTTCATTAAAAAGGTAGCTGTGAATGTACTAACTTCCTTTTTAATCATGACATATCAAAGATTAATAACCCACAGCTGTATCGTCGGCTCTAACATCAGCACCACCTTCGTAAGTACCATCTGGTAAAACCAAAATACAGTCCATTCTACCAATCGTATTTTTTTGTGAATCTAACTTATAGCCTCTTTCACGCATTCTAATTAAGGTTTTTTCGGTAAAAGCACCTTCTTCAAAAGTAGTTCTGTCGGGCATCCATTGATGATGAAAACGAAGTGCATCAACAGCCTGTTGCATCGACATTTGATGTTCTGCCACATTTAAAAAAACTTGAAAAACCGAAGTAATAATCGTTGAACCACCCGGAGTACCCAAAACCATCAGCAATTTTCCATCTTTCTCTACAATTGTTGGTGTCATTGAAGAAAGCATTCTTTTATTGGCTGCAATAGCATTCGCCTCATTTCCAATTAATCCATAAACATTTGGCACTCCCGGTTTAATAGAAAAATCATCCATTTCATCATTCATTAAAAAACCTGCTCCGTCCACTACTACTTTACTTCCATACGAACCATTCAAAGTAGTGGTAATTGAAACGGCATTTCCTTCTTTATCTACAAAAGATGAATGCGTCGTTTCTGGACTTTCGTAACCAATAATGTCTCCGCCTTTTACAACCTTACTGTCTGTAGCCTGAGCGAATTGGAAATCTTGCCAACGTTTCTTTAAGTATTCAGCATCTAATAATTCTTTCTGCGGTACTTTCACAAAATCTGGATCGCCCAGCCATTTAGAACGGTCGGCATACACACGACGCTCCGCTTCAATCATTACTTGGGTTGTTGAGTCACTATGCCAACCCCATCTTTTCAAAGGGTAAGGTTCAACAAATTTCAATAATTGTAAAAGAGCAATTCCTCCACTTGATGGCGGTGGCATAGAAATCACTTTTAGGTTTTTATAATTCCCAATTACCGCTTCACGCCAAACCGCATGATAATTATCTAAATCTTTTTGAGTGATAATTCCTCCTCCTCTTTTCATTTCAGCGAGAAGTAATTTAGCCGTTTCACCTTCGTAAAAGCCTTTTCTTCCTTGCTCCTGAATCAGTTTAAGCGTTTTGGCTAAATCTTTTTGAATCAATACTTCACCTTCTTTCCATTTAGCAGTATCGGTTTTCATAAAGTATGTTTTCGTCGGATTAAATTTCAACAAATCCGCTTTAACATTATTCAATCCTCTAGCTTCTCTGGCTGTTAGTTTTACACCATTTTCGGCTAAATCAATCGCTGGTTGCATTACTTGTTTCCAAGAAAGTTTACCAAAACGTTTATGAGCTTGTTCCAAACCATCTACAGAGCCTGGAGTTCCACTAGCTAAATGCCCTAACCAACTTGGCTGACCAGCTTTTATATTTTTATTTTCATCTAAATACATATCTCTGCTGGCATTTTCTGATGCTTTCTCACGATAATCCAAGGTATAACTTTTTCCATTTTTATCACGATAAACCAAGAAACCGCCTCCACCGATATTTCCAGCAGCTGGGTGAACTACAGCCAAAGCAAATTGTGTCGCCACGGCAGCATCAATTGCATTACCACCTTGTTTTAAAATATCAGCACCCACTTGCGAAGCAACAGGATGCGTAGCTGTTATCATTCCGTTTTTCCCATAAACAGAAGCTTTTTTTGCAAAGAATGGCGAGGCATTTGGGTCTTCGTTTGTGAATTGATAAAAACCTTGATTTTCAGCTGGCTTTTGTGAAGTAGTTTGCTGAATATTGGTTTGATTAGTTTTACAAGCAACCAAACTTAAAAGGCTTATTGATAAAGTAAGTAAATGTTTTGAATTCATATTTGTTGATTTTTTATTCTCAATTTACAGAATTAGAGGAATTTAAGCAATTAAAATATAGAAACACGATATGATAAAATCATTTTCTTGCTCAATAATTTCAAAAAAATATAACCCAAAATTTACTGATAGTTGGAGAAAAAATAAATTCAATTGAACATATTAATAAACAAAAACACCTGATAGATTCTAGCCCATCAGGTGTTTTTGTTTGAAATAATATGCAAATGAAGAGACTTCATAATTCAAAACTCATAACTATCATCTTCCTCCCGGAGGGCAATATTGTTTTAAATAATTAGTAAACAAAGTATTTAAGTGCAATCTTGTGCCTTCACCTTCATAAATACCGTGCGAACGGTTTGGATATGCCATGAACTGAAATTGCTTGTTATACTTAATTAATTCATTGACTAATTGTTCCGCATTTTGATAATGAACGTTATCATCTCCTGTTCCGTGGATGTACAATAAATTTCCTTTCAAGTTTTTAGCATAAGTAATCGGCGAGCCATTTATAAAATCTTCACGATTTTCTTGTGGAATACCCATGTATCTTTCTTGATAAATATTATCATACGAAAGTTGATTCGCTACCGCAGCAACGGCAATACCTGTTTGATAAATTTCTGGATATTGGAAAAGTAAATTCAACGTAGTTGAACCTCCACCACTCCAGCCATGAACCGCCACTCTTGTTGGGTCAATATATTTATTTTTCAATAATTCTTTGGCTGCCATCGCTTGGTCACGGATATTGATTTGACCAATTTTACGATAAATCGCTTTTCTCCATTCACGTCCTTTTGGTGAAGGCGTTCCACGTCCATCAATCGAAACATAGATATAACCATCTTTCGCCATATCGCCACTATATAATCCGTTTGAACCTGCCGAATAAGTATCTTTCACCGTTGCCGAAGCTGGTTCTGTATAAACCATAAATACGATTGGATACTTTTTAGTAGAATCAAAATCATAAGGCTTTACCATCCAAGCATCTACTGTGATGTTATCTTCCGTTTTGATTTTCAGGAATTCTACTTTGTTTTTTCTTGGTTTTTGTTTTGCAATTTTCGCATTTACACTTTCCGATTCATTGAAAGGTTTATGGTCTGGCAAAGAAATCATTTCACTTACTGGACTCACCACTGAACTTGTAAAACGATGTTGTGCAAACTTCCCTGTAGGCGAAACATTATAACTATGCGTTCCAGCTTGGTTCAAAGGTGATACTCTTTCAGCTTTACCTTTTCCGTCTAAAGTAGTTTTGTATAAATACTGTTGCGTAGCATTTTCTGGCGAAGCCGTGAAGTAAATAATATTCGATGTTTCATCAAAAGCTAATAGATTAATCACATCATAGTCGCCTACGGTAATCAACTTTTCTTTGCCATCTTTTCCAACAATGTATAAATGATTCCAACCATCTTTTTCTGATTGCCAGATAAAATCTTTACCATTTTTCAACCAATCCCAACCTACAGATTCTCCTCCACGATTATTTACATTTACCCAAGCTTTGTCAGATTCACTATAAAACGTTTTTGCTTCTCCTGTTTTGATATTGCAAAGCATCAATTTTGTTTCGTTTTGCTTTCTCGGTAATTGTTGAATAATGATTTCAGATGAATTACCAGCCCATTCCATTTTTGGAATATAGTTATTAGTCGATTCGCCCGGTACTTTCATCCAAATTGTTTTGGCTGTTGCAATATCAACTACTCCTACTTTACAAGCGGAAGGCTTCTCTCCTACTTTTGGATATTCTACAGGAATGATTTGCGAATAAGTAGAATCTGTAGTATTCAACATAAAATAATCACGAATGGTATTGGCATCAATCTGCCAATAAGCAACTGATTTACTATCTGGACTCCAACGAAAACCGTCTCTGCAATCAAACTCTTCTTCATAAACCCAGTCGAAAGTACCGTTGATTAACTTCGTAGTTCCGTCTTTGGTCAAAGCTTTGATTTTATTGGTAGCAAGGTCTTCTACATAAATATTATGTTTTGAAACATAAGCTACTTTTGAACCATCTGGCGAGAATTTCGCAAACATCATTGATGATTCTGGCATTGTTTTACCTAATTGTTTCAATTCTTTGGTGGCTAAATTAAGCACCCAATAATCGCCACGAGTATCTTGTCGCCATACTCTTTTGCTGTTGGTGTAAATCAATACTTTTTTAGCATCTTCAGAAAAAGCATAACTTCTGATAGCTAAAGCTTTTGTTTGTCCTTTTGGAATCAATAAATCAGCAGTAACAATCGTAGTTTTTTGTAAAGAGGGAAGACTTACTCTTGAGATTTGGCTACCTTCTAACTGAGTGTAAGAAGTGCCATCAGTATCCCAATTAATGCCTTGTGCGAACAATCCTGCGGGAATAAGTATCAGGATTAGCAATAGTTTAGTGAAGTGTTTTTTGTTCATGATTTATAATTGATGAATGAAAGACGAAAATAAGAAAAACATTTTGCTTATGATGAGAATTGTTGAATCATTTTATATGGTGTGTTTTTAATCTCATTATTTATACTTTTAAAGTACTATGGTTTAGATTTATCTTCAAAACGGAAGTTGTAGCGGTAAACCCTTGCGGTTACCGCACTCAAAACGGCAACCGCAAGGGTTTGCCGCTACAAAAATATTAACTTAAGAAATTTGAACACTATTAAATCCTTCATAAACCTAATTCATAATTCATGACTCCTATCTAAAACCCTGTATTCATTGGGTTGTAAATCTCCTAAAGTAATATTTCCAATTCTGATTCGGATAAGTTCCAATACTTCATAATGCAATTGATAACACATCCTTCGGATTTGTCGATTCAAGCCTTGTACCAAAATAATCTTAAAGGTAAAATCATTGATTTTTTCAACCTGACAAGGCAAAGTAGTTTTACCCATGATTTTAATTCCGCCAGACATTCGGGCAATAAACTCTTCATCAATTACTTTATCGACCGTCACCAAATATTCTTTTTCGGTTTGATGTTCTTTGCGGAGGGTTTTATCAAAAAGGCGACCGTCATTAGTCAATAATAGCAATCCTTCTGATTCTTTGTCCAATCTGCCCACAGGGAAAATATCTTCAAAAGGTAAAATGGCTTTTAAGTTATCTGGAATATTGGTATTGAGCGTTGTTTCGATGCCACGAGCTTTGTAGAAAGCCAAATAAATCATCTTTTTACCTTCTTTAATGATTGAATGGTTGTAGATTACTTCATCTTCCATTTCAATAATGATATTCTCATTAACCAGCACACTATTGACCATAATCGTTTCTGATTGAATCAGCGATAGAGCCATTTTATTAGAAATTTGAAGACGTTTAACGAGAAGATACTGAAGACGATTTCTGAAAGTCATTGGGTTGACAGAAGATTTTTAGATGCAAGATACAAGTATTTCAAAGAATGAATTAACGAGAAATTGATTTTTTCATTCTTGAAAAATATTTTAGGTACTCAAAAATTATATTTTTCTTGTTTACGCAGATATTTTTCTGACAAGCAATAAATATTTTCTTATAAACGAAATAATTTTTCTGACAAGAAAAAATCTAACATTAGTTTACGAAAATGTTTTGCTGATAAGAAATGAAATTTTTCCAACAAGAAAAATTTTAAAAATAGTTTACAAAAATATTTTGCTGATAAGAAATAAACTTTTTCTCATCAGAAATGAAATTTTTCTAACAAGAAAAATTTTAAAAATAGTTTACGAAAATGTTTTGCTGATAAGAAATAAACTTTTTCTCATCAGAAATAAAATTTTTCTAACAAGAAAAATTTTAAAAATAGTTTACGAAAATATTTTGCTGATAAGAAATAAACTTTTTCTTGTTTACGAATATACATCTCCGAACAAAGGCTTTTTTAAGCCAATAATTAAATTGTAAAACATTATTTTACCGTATAATAAATAAATTAGATAATTTACTGAATTGTAGATAGTTGACTTGCTTTTAAATTATTTTTTTTATTAAATTCAAATATTAGAACAAGTACTACGCTCACTCACACCTTGTTTTAATATCTCTGTAGTAAGTCAATAGTTTAACACATAAAACCCCTCTATCACCATGTCCATAGTAAAAATCATCATTAGTTTCACAAAATTAAGAGATGACGATTTAGACACTAAAAGTCTTGTCATCCTCAACAGCTTGACGGGAAATGCCAATTTCTCTAATCCTCAACCTTCTTTAGCAGATATTGCAGCAAGCAGAGATGCTTATATCAATGCACTTTCAGCTAATGAAACAGGTGGCAAACAACAAACCTTAGTTAAAAACGAAGCCCGTAAGAATTTAGAAGCAAAACTAAGGTTATTAGGACTGTATGTGCAGGCAAACTGCAATAATAATGAAGTCATTGCCCAAGGTTCGGGTTTTGATATTCAGAAAAGTAGAACACCTACTGGTATTTTAGAAAGACCTACCAATTTTAAGGTAGAGAATGGTCCAGCATCTGGAACATTGGTTGCTAGTTCAGATAAAGTAGATGGTGCAAAAACATACGTTTATCAAATAACGACAGCACCAGTAAGTGATAACAGCATTTGGCAAACGGAATATGCCAGCACCAAAACACACATGTTTGTTGGGCTAACTCCGGGAACACAATATGCTGTAAAAATGGCAGGTATCGGTGTCGAACCCATGTTGATATATTCAGATATACTCATGAGGTTTGTTTCATAGCAAAGCAGAGATATTAAAGCAGTAGTACCAGCCCAAGCAAAAGTTTGGGCTGTGGTGTTTTTAGGGGGAGGTGAAAAATATAAGTACATGATAAAATTAAAATGTTAAAGATAGTAATTATGGCAAGAATCTTGCTTATTTTTGAAAATGATTGAGCCTAGTAAAACTCTTAATTATTACATCCACAATTGAACAAGTAAATAAATATAAAGTATGGCAGAAGATACATTTTTTAATGGTCAGACTAAAGTTGACACCCCTAACGACAAAATAACGTATCATGTTTACGGTTTTCGTTCAGCACAACATTCAAATGCAAGACCTGATTCTATTGAAGGTTTCTTGAACAATGTTTATGAAAGATTTTTAAATGAGCAGAAACTAGATGAACAAGGGCTTAGAGATAGAATTTCAAAGTTAAAGGCTGAAGTTTTGCAAGAAAAAACAAAAAAAAATGACACCAATGCTGAAATAGCATCACACAAAAGACTTAAAGATGATAAGGAACAAGAGATAGAAGAATTGGATTTAGAGAAAATTGATATCAGAAATGGAGATATTGAAACTGGTGACACCATTCCTTTTGTGATAGGTTCATTTATAACACTGCTACTAACACTATATCTATTTGTTTTTTATTCTTCTTCGGGTTACTCTGCTTTTTATGGTATCAAAAAGGGAAGTTTAGGATTTATTAACCCAAATGTATTTATAGATGCAAAAAATAAAGGAGGTGGAGTTGTTGCCTTAATAATGTTATTTCCTGTGATTTTTTTAGGATTAGGCTTTCTAATTCATGATTCAATAGAAACTAACAAAAAACTATCAAATCAAAATAAGCCTAGAAAATTTACCTTAATAACATTACTCCTATTGATTACTCTTATTGCAGATATTTTCATTGGCTATAAAATTTCACAAGGTGTTCATGTTAATGAATTTAATGCTGGTCTGACGAATGAACCATGGAATTTCCAAATGGTATTAACTGATATTAATTTTTACCTTATACTAGTGCTTGGATTTGTTGTTTATGTTATCTGGGGTTTATTACTGAATTATGTTTTTAGTCATCCTTATTTACAGCCTGAAAATGAGAAAATTAAATTAATGCTTGAAAATATTAATAACAAAATATCTGATAAACGTAAAGAACTTTCTGATATAATCAACAAAATTCATAAATTAGAAAGTGAGATTATAACTTCTGAAAGTAAAATTCAAGAAAAAGAAAATGATATAATAGGTTATGAAAACGGAGTCATCCCATTAAATATAGAATCATTGAAAGGCTCACTTGGTGAGTTCATGGGAGGTTGGCAAGCATTTACAAATAATAACTTTTCTAAAGCAGACTCGGATGCACTAATTGGTGAAACCATCAAAGTACAAGATAATTGGCTTAATCTTAAAATAAAAAACCTAAACTCAGATAAATAGATAAACATGGATAATTTTAAAAAGACAAAAAAAAAGGATAAAAAACCATTATTCCTACTTTTTGGATTATTTGTATTTTTTACAATTTTTATAATTGTCTTGATAATACCTTCTTCCCAAACTAATGCTATTGAAGAATTAAAAATATGCTCAAACAAAAAAGAAGTTGAAGCTATTTGGTATAAATACAAGACTGACTTGTATCAAGATGAAGAATTTATACTAGAAACTAGAACAAAACTTGTGAGCTTTAATCTGTCTGATGAAGAAATTAATGAATGTAGAAGTTGGCTACCACCAGCGCCCGAAAGTATAAATGTAATTATAGTTCCTGATTTATCAAGAAGGATTATTGATGATATAAATAACCCAAACCAAATAGAAAATGATATTTCTATACTAAGAACTATATGGAAATCTTTCGTAGATTTTTCTAAATTAAAACAAGATAGTAAGGATAAATTAATTGTCGAAGTTACAGATATTGACCAAGCAAAAGGTCAATTTGGAATTGTTGCAGATAAATTGCAATATGACTTATCTAATCATAAAGGACAAAGTAATAGATTGTTTTTTTCTCCTGAAAAAGACAAGCAGTTTGAAGGTAACATTCAAGAAATGTACAAATTAGCAAAAGACAAACCCCTTGGAGCTGACTATAGATTTTACTTACGTAGATACCTTGCGAGCCATTTAAAAAAATCTACTCTATTTGATAATTTTAAAAATAAAGTAATAATTATTACTGATGGTTATTTAGAACCCGAAACGAATCCTGCTGATACTAAAATTTATGGTTATCAAGAAATTCTCTACCCATCTGTATTAGCTGGGAATACTTTAGAAATTATTACATCAAATGGTTTGAATATTCCTAAAGTTAATATAGATTTAGCTAATACTGAGGTTTTAGTATGTGAAGTCAATGAAAGAAAAGAGGGGAAAGGATATGATTTTGAGATTTTAAAAACTTATTGGGATGATTGGTTCAAAAGAATGAATGTAAAAAAAATCACTTTTATCCAAAGAGAGCAATCAAATCTATTAACTGCAAAAAGAGTAAAGGATTTTATTATTGAATAGTTAACAAGCATAATCAAAAGAAATATCAAAACAGTATCAGTAGTACCAGCCCAAGCAAAAGTTTGGGCTGTGGTGTTTTTAGGGAGATTGGTTTACAGATTAGTTTTGACAACTTTCAAAAAAGTTGTCAAAACTTTAATTTAACATTCAGTGAATTAATATAATGTTAATTGCACAAAATTAAATGTTAATAAATTTGTATTGTACTATTACAAGAATTAATATTGTATAAAGAAACTAAACCTAAAACCTATGATAATAAAAACTACACAAAACTAAGCTTCTTATTGCAAGCAATATCGGGATAGATAAAGCCTTGCCACAATTTTATTTTTCAATCAAAAACTTAACTTATCGTACATGAAAAAAAAGCTTCTAACGCTTTTGCTGACGGTCTATGCACTTTCAGTAAACCATACCTTTGCCCAAGAAAATACTACAAAACAAGCCCGATTTGATACAGCTCCTGAACCAGAAAGACGAAAGTGGGAGGTGGCATTAGATGTATTTAATTTTATTGGCACTTTCAATGGCTCGAATGTTAATGGAGTTGTTGATAATCAAGGCTATCTTATCATTAGGAGATACAGCATGAATAAAGTTAAAAAATCTGCTATTGAGTGTAAATTGGGAATTGCTAATTCAAACCTCAATTTTATTGATACCGACAACAATGAATTTAATAGTGTAAAAAATAATTACAATATAGGATTTGGATATGAATTTCAAAAGCAACAAGGTAGATTCATGCTATTTTATGGACCACGAGTAAGATCTCTTTTTACAATAGACTCATCTACTCCAAAATTGATAAACATCACATCATCAAATGGTGGAACCTATAATGTTCGCAATAGTAATGGTATGTTGATTTCTGGTGGTGTATTTCTTGGAGGACGCTTTTTTTTCAACTCACATCTCTCTATTTCTCTATCTTCAAATTTGGAAATTTTTTATGATAAATCAACTTATAATACCAAAGTTTTAAACTCACTATCAAACAATTTAGTACAAGAGGCTAATTCAAGTAGAGGTGATGTACAAATAAATGGAGGCTTCTCTATGGTTCAAATTGGTTATCATTTTTAAAAAAAATAATTATGAAAACATTAACAACTCAACCGCTAATAGCAATTGTCTTTAGCTTTTTTCTTTCTTTTTCAGGAATTTCACAAAGCACTCCTCCCCCTTCGGTGATAATTTCTAGTACAGATGGTTTTACTTTACTTGAACCTACACCAAAATCGTATTCATACAAAGGCGAGTTAGCAAATATTCCAAGTGGTGCTGAGAACATTTCTTGGGAATGGATAATAACAAATGGTACAATAACAAGTGGACCTACTTCCCAGAACAGTACAGCAGAATGGCAAAATAATGCTGATAATATATTTTCAAAAAGTATAAAAGTAATTTTTCGTTATACCTCACAAGGTGATAATTTTACCCTCTCAGACACCAAAAACATAACGGTGAAGCATATTGGAACAGTAGGTTATTTGGTTATAAATGGAACCACTGTTGCTAATACAGGACAATTATCAAACTTACCTTGTGCAGTCAGTACGTTTACAGTTTCTTGTCAAATTCCAGCAACATACCCAACATCATCAATAAAGTATTATTGGGCTTTACCATCTGGCTGGACTATTGCAGGTGGAGTTACTACAACTTATACCAACAGTGCAACAATCACAACCAATCAAGCAGGAGGTGGGATATTGTCAGTAATCGCATCAAGAACTGATGGTAAAACAACCCAAAAAGCAACAGTAAACATCACCCGTCCGCAATTCTCATTACCAACAATTAGTAATTATGGTACAACTCAAGGCGTTTGGGGTTCGGGTGTTACTGATAGAATTATATGTGGCAGTACAACCATTGAGGTCACAGGAGGAAATGGTACAAGCTATAATTGGGTAACCACAGGTGGCGTATCGGCAAGTAGTACAACATCATCTGCCAGTGTATCAGCTACAAGCGATGGAACCATTAAAATATATCCAGTTTCAACATGTGGGCAAGGTACTGCTTATGCTATAGTTGATTTAAAATATGGAGCACCTAGTACACCTTCATTTTTAGCTGATGGCGATGGAAATAGCTTTGTCAATATGTGTGCGGGTAATAGTAAGTATTTAGTAGTCAATTCTGATAGAGCAAACTCATATAACTTTCAGCTACTTAATGGAAGTGCTAGTTTACTTTGGTATGGTAGCAACTCTGCCAGTATTACCAGCTATAATACAGGAGTATTTAGAGTAGAAGCAGGTGCTACAAATTGTAGTGGTTATGGTAGTAACACTAAATATATCAATGTTATTAATTGTTCAAGTGGATATAGAATTGGACCCAATCCAGCTACTAGCACATTATCAATAAACTACGATAATGAAACTCCAACAGAATTGATGCCAGATAATATCAAACTTTTAGATATAAAAATGAAGGAATATTATTCTGTTGATGTTAAAAATAAAATAAAAAGTAAAGATATGTCAGGTACTATAATTGACATTGATGTAAACAAAATACCTCGTGGTGAATATTATTTACATATAACCAATAAAAATCATCCTGATAAAGAAAAAAGGATGGAGAAAGTAAGAGTAATATTGCAATAAGAATAAAATGGGGATTTGTATGTATTATATACTTATCCCCATCTTTTCGAAGTCATTTTGTAGAGAAGAAATAAACATTTTAACCTCTGAAAAGTTTTACTCATCACCTTCGCTATTCCAAATCATTCTTGACTTAAAACTATAAAAATGCAGACAGAGTCTGAAAGTGTAAGTACTTCTATAGATTCGACTTCGTTGGAATTATCATCATATCCGTTAAAACAGCAAAAGACAAAAAGAAAACCTTTTCATGAATTTAATTTAGTTAGAAAAGCAATGTAAATTTGATTTTCTATTAAATCTGTTAAACCATGAAAAACAATGCTTAAAAAACACAATCTTTTACTATTAATATTCTTATTGATAGCCCCCTTTATGTTGTTCGCTCAAAATGTAACGAACAATAATGCAGTAATTCCCCGAATGCGTGTAATTGTTGATAATGATTTCAGTGGCGACCCTGACGGACTCTTCCAGCTTGCACATCTTTTACTCTCTCCTTCTGTAGAAATAAGAGGAATTATTGGTTCGCATTTAAGTGTTGGCGATGGGTTCGATCCTTCAAAAACACAAGCAGACAATGCGGCAAATAAAGCGAAAGAATTATTACAAGTAATGGCTGTTAAAAACAATATTCCTGTTTTTGCAGGTTCAAATACTGCCATGCTGAATGATAGTACGCCTGTAAAAGATGAAGCTGTGAATTTTATTATTCAAGAAGCGTTACGGACTGATACCAAATTGCCTTTATATGTACTTTGTGGAGCAGGTTTAACTGAAATTGCTTCGGCAGTTTTAACGAACCCACAAATTGCGAATAAATTAACATTAGTATGGATTGGCGGTCCAGAATATAACGATTTAGCGTTACCTCCTCCCAATTTTTCTGACCCTGAATATAACCTTAAAATAGATATTTCAGCTGGTGCAGTTGTTTTCAACAAATCAAATCTTCCTATCTGGCAAATACCAAGAAATGCTTATCGTCAATGCTTGATTTCATATAATCAGTTACTGACCAAAGTAAAATCAAAAGGAAAAACAGGAAACTATTTGGTTACAATTTTAGAGAATTTAATGAAGAGAATCCAACCATACTATAATATCGGCGAAACCTATGTATTGGGTGATAGTCCTTTAGTATTATTAACTGCTCTTCAATCATCTTTTGAAGCTGACCCATCATCTAGTAAGTATGTAATTAAATTAGCCCCAAAAATCAACAAGCAGGGAGCTTATGAGTATAATCATAAAGGCAGAAATATTAGGGTTTACAATCATTTAGATACTTACTTAATGTTTGAAGACTTTTTCGCCAAATTAGAATTAGCAAATCAATAATCATTTCTTTAACGAATAAAGCAATTTTCAGCATCCTATTAATATAAAAAATGCCCAGCTGAAATCATTCAACTGGGCATTTTTATATTAATCATTAAACTAGATTATGGGTTTGGAGCACAATCTTTGTTTACGTTAATTTCCGATTGCGGAATTGGCCAAATATAAGCCGGCGAAGTTACTGGAATTGGAGCAATATTCGCTTTAGCAGGAAGTGGCAAATTATTACGTTGCAAATCAATTGAACGGAAACCTTCACCTAAGAATTCGATTCTTCTTTCTGTCAAAATTGCACTAACTAAAGCAGATCCTGAAGCAAAATCAGCAGCAGTATAAGCTGTAGTTGAACGACCTCTAACAGCATTCAATAAAGCTAATGCCGAAGCATCAACACTTGCACCTGCTAATCTAGCTTTTGCTTCAGCAAGGTTAAGCAATACTTCAGCATAACGTAATACTGGGACAAAATCTTTATGAACAGGTCCTGTAGGGAATTTAGTTAAACGGAAACGACCACCATCACTTGCAAAATCATTTCTTACAAAGTTAGTACGTCTTGCATCAGTAGCACTGAAAGCTGTATTTCCTAAAATACCAGCAGGATTCAATGAGAAGTCACCAATACCAATTAATGGTAAATAATAACTAGCTAAACCATTTTGAGTGCCCGGTAAGTCATTATCACCCATTGGAAATGAGAAGATAGATTCAACCGTTGTATATGGTGCTGCAAAAACCGAAGCAACTGATGTTTGTAAAGCATTCGCTACACCAGTACCTGCTTTAAATGGAGCAGTAGCTGATACGATTTTGTTAGCTTCAGTAACTACATCAGCCCATCTACCCATTGTAGTATAAGCACGTACTTTCATAGCAATTGCACTATTCTTGTGTGCACGAGTAGTGTTCAATGCAGCCGACGCATAAGTAGCAGGAAGGTTTTGCTCAGCATAAGTTAAATCAGAAATGATTTGAGTATATACTTCAGCAACTGTACTTCTCTTCAAATTATTATTACCGCTACCAACTTCGCCAGTCAAACGCAAAGGTACACCTAAACTTGCGCCAGCATCTTTTGTGAACGGCTGTGCATAAGTATTTACAAGAGCATAATAAATCAAAGCTCTCAAAAATCTAGCTTCAGCCTTGTATTGTGTTGCCAATGTAGCATCAATAACACCAGCGTTTTTATCTAAACCTTCAGCAAACAAATTAGAACGGTTAATTGCTAAATATGCAGCATTCCACATATTTGTTGGCTCATTTGAAGAAGAGTTATTCGTATGGTTCCAAGTTTGTAAAGCAGTAACACCATTTGATGTTACGTTCAAAAACTCTTCCCCACGAACATCGTTATAGATATAATAACGACCACCATAAAGTTGTCCAGATTTAGCACTTGAATACAAACCATTCACTTGAGCTAATACACGGTCAGGAGTTGAAAATGCTTGTAAATCAGATAAAGCTGTAATCGGCGTTGGTTCAAGCAAACTCTTTTCATCACAAGCCAAAATTGTTGTTAGCATCATGATAGAAGCCATCGATATTTTGATAGTCTTCCCTGCGTTTTTAAAAGTAATATTTATATTTTTTTTCATCTTAAAATCAATTTTAAAATTAGAAACTAACTGATAGACCAACTGTGTAAGTACGTGCTTGAGGCGTAGAGTTACGGTCAACACCAGGAGCAATGTTCGAGTTACGGTTTGTTGAAATTTCAGGGTCAGCACCAGAATATCCAGTAATAATGAAAGCATTTTGAACTTGAGCATATAATCTAGCACTTGAGATTTTAGCTTTTTCTAATAACCCTTTCTTGAAAGTATATCCCATTGAGATATTACGCATACGGATAAAATCACCTTTTTCTACGTTTTCAGAAATTGGAGTAGATGAACCATTAGAGATGTTATCACCAAATACTAAACGAGGTACACTAGTAATATCACCTTCTTTTTGCCAACGAGTCAAGATTTCTGTGTGGTTGTTCCAAGCACGTTGGTCACGAAGACCCGCTTTTGTACCATTGTAAATGTAGTTACCACCTGAGAATTGTAAGAAAACTCCTAAATCAAATGATTTGTATTTGAAAGTATTGTCTAAACCTCCGAAGAAAGTTGGGAATGCTGTTCCCCAAACTTTACGGTCAGAACCAGTAATAGCAGGAGCAGTACCACTACCATCTACATAAGTCCATTTTCCTGGATGAGAATATTGTACTTCTTTACCAGCAGCATTTACAAAAATACGTTGTCCATTTACTGGATTCACACCTCTTGTTTCTACTACGAAAATACTACCTACTGGATAACCAACACGAACGATGTTTGAACTTTCTAAACCACCTGTTGAAGCAATGATATCAGCATTGTTGTTTGCTAAAGCAAGAACTTCATTAGAGTTAGTTGAGATATTGAAGTTAGCATTCCAAGTAAATCCTTTCTTTTCTAATACTAAAGCATTCAAAGTAAATTCCCAACCTTTATTAATCATTGAACCAACGTTAGTGTTGATAGAGTTGTTAGGTACACCACGAGAAGGAGCTTGTGGCTCAGCCAAAACTAAATCAGAAATATCGTTTTTGTAATAGTTAATTTCCCCAGAAATTCTGTCGTCAAATAAACCATAGCTTAAACCGATGTCCAACTTAGTACTTTGTTCCCATCTCAAGTTTGGATTTCCTGCTTGCGCAAATACCCATGTTGGAGTAGAACCATATAAACCAGAACCAAATAAACTTAATGAAGCGAAATCACTTACACCAGTATTACCAACACGGCCCCAGCTAGTACGTAATTTTAATTCGTTTACTGTATTTGCTAATGAAGATTCTTTCCAGAATGATTCTTCAGATAAACGCCATCCTAAAGATGCACCAGGGAAGTTACCCCATTTATTACCAGTAGCATAAGCAGAATAACCATCACGACGTAATGTGAAAGAGGCAATATATTTCTTGTCATAATCATAGTTCAAACGACCGAAATATGATAATAAACCATTTTGTGTTTGATAGTTACTACCAACAGTATTGTTTACAAAACTACCTTGGAAACTAGTAAAGAATGGATCTGACACATTGTTTCTTGAAGCACCCCAACGGTTGATTGTAAATTTCTGAGCTTCAGTACCTACAACAACTGTAACGTTATTTTTCGCTACGTTGAAATCGTAAGTCAAGTAGTTTTGGAAGTTCCATTGTTTGATGTTTGTGTAAGCATTAGTTGCAATACCGTTACTACCACCACCTTCACCATGAACAGGGTTACTAAAGCTGATATCTTCAACTTGAGTGTTATCCATACCATAAGAAGTTCTGAATACCAAGCCTTTATATAACTTAACATCAGCAAAAACATTCGCAATTAAGTGAGCATTTTCAGAAGTAAATTTACTTAAATCCAAATCTGGAAGTGGGTTATAATATCCCCCAGGACCTACTAAGTTTTTACCTAAGCCCATGTTATTACCTGCTTTGTTGATGTTGTATGAACCATCAGCATTGTATGGAGCAATATTTGGTGCTAAAACTAATGGCAAACGACCCAAACCACCTGTTGAGAAAGCACCAGTCGTACCAGTGTTTGGCGATTGATTAAAGCTGTTTGCATAAGTAATGTTAGATCCAATTGTGATAAAATCATTTAATCTATGAGAAACGTTCATACGTCCTGTCATACGACTAAACGTATTTTTCTTAATCATACCATCTTGGTCTGTGTAACCTACTGAGAATGAGTATTTAGTATCTTTATTACCACCATTCAAGCTTAAGTTATGGCTTTGAGAAACTCCTGTTTGGTAAACATAGTCATACCAGTTAGTGTTTACTAAACTACCATCTGCATTATAAGAAGGAAAAAATTGATCAGCTAAGCCTGCATTTCTTGAAGCTTCGTTTTTGATGTCCATGAATTGTTGAGCATCTAACATTTTGAACTTTCTGAAAGCCTGAGTAGAACCCACCCAAGTATCATAAGTTAATTTAGCTCTACCTTCTTTTCCTTTTTTGGTTGTAATCAACATTACACCAGCAGCAGCTCTTGAACCGTAAATAGCAGTAGCAGAAGCATCTTTCAAAATCTCAACTGACTCAATATCAGACGGATTAATATCACCAAGTGGGTTATTAACTGTATAACCTCCTGCTGATACATCACCTGAGTTGATTGGCATTCCATCAATAACAATTAAAGGAGATGAGCTTTGGTTGATTGAAGATGTACCACGCACACGGATGATTGGAGCATTATTCAATACACCGTTTGGAGTAGTAATGTTCACACCTGATACACGACCTTGTAAACCTTGGTCAAATGATTGAACTGGTTGAGAAGCAATGTCTTTTCCAGAAACAGAAGTTACAGCACCAGTAATCACTTTTTTACTTTGAGTACCATATCCTACAACAACAACTTCATTCAATTCAGAAATGTCTTGATCTAATTGAACATTAATTGTGCTGGAGTTACCTACTTTTACTGAAGTAGCCTTGAAGCCTACAAAAGTAAAAACCAATGTTTCACTTGGTGAAGCGTTGATTGTGAACACGCCGTTCGCATTTGTAGTGGTTCCACGAGTTGAACCCTTAACAGATACGCTTACTCCTGGTAGCTCGGAGCCATTCTCAGACGTTGTAACTTTTCCTGTAATCTTACTCTGAGCAAAAAGTATGCTCACACTGAAGACCAACAGCATGGTAAGTAGAAGTCTCTTCTTCATGCAATAAAGGGGTTAATTTGTTGATGGTTATTACTTATACGTTACTGAATATTAACAAATGGTTAACAAAATCAGTATGTGAAAATATGTATTAACTATTGTTAAAGCAATAGTTTTTTTGACATATAAGCATAAAAATAAAATAAATACAACAAAAAGAAAAATAAATACTACTATTTCACATTTTTCAACAATTCTCCACAACAATCATCTTTAGTAAAAAAACAATATCACAGAAGATTTATCCAGAAAACCACTAAATCAACCGTTCATTATATGGTCATTATTACTTATAGCCAAATATTATTTCATACACCAACTTGGGTGGTAAAGTAGTTATACGTAATTATTACGCTTCAAAATCATCAAATAAATTGTATTGTTTAATATTCTGAGTACTTTCTCTATCTTTTTTAATTTTAAAAAGGCAAAACCCAATAAATACAAAAGCCACTGCAATTTCTCACAGTGGCTTTTGTATTTATTATTTTATTGAGATTAATTGCTTGGTTTAGCAATCTCAACATTTACTCTTTTTCCTTTGATAGAAGCACCTTCCATACGGTTCAGTACAGTAGTTGCATATTCTTTCGGAACGTCAACAAATGAATATTTATCAAAAATATTGATTTGCCCTAAAGTATTTCCAGGAATTCCTGACTCTCCAGCGAAAGCACCCACAATATTGGCAGGAGAAATCTTCTCATCAAAACCAATGTTTACAAACATTCTTACCATGTTGGCATCCTGACGGTATGGTTTACCAGCTTTGTCGGTACGAGGTCCACGGTCTTCAAAAGAACGAGGTTGACGGTCATTTGAACGACCACCTGAACGGTCATCACGTGAATTACCACGATCAAAACGGCTACCACCTTCTCTGTTTCCAAAACGATTTCCAGACTCACGTCCTCCATCACGACCACCACGACCAGCATCTCTACTTCCAAAACGATCACTTCCACGATCATTTCTACGTGCGTTGCGTTCTGCTTCTCCGTCTAAGTTTTCGTCAGCGAATTCGTTTTTAGCAACACCCATATTCATTTTCACTAAAGCAGCAATAATTTGCTCAGCACTAAATCCTGAATGTTCTAAAGAAGCATAAACATCACCGAACAATTCTAAATCACCTGCTTGGATAGTATTTTGAAGACGTTCAATAAACATTCCTTTTTTAACTCCTACTACATCAGAGAATGAAGGAATAACACCTTTGTCAATTTTAACTTTAGTGTAATTCATGATGTCACGTAAACGGTTGCGTTCTGAACCTACTACTAAAGTAAATGCTTTACCAGATTTACCAGCACGACCCGTTCTACCGATACGGTGTACATAATATTCTTCATCTAATGGAATATCGTAGTTAAATACTGCATCTACATCACTAACGTCAATACCACGTGCTGCAACGTCAGTAGCAACTAAAATATTTACAACACCTGAGCGGAATTTAGCCATTACATTTGTACGTTGTGCTTGACGTAAATCTCCATGAAGACCTTCAGCTGCATAACCACGTAATACTAATTCTTCCACTACTTCATCAACTTTTTTCTTCTGGTTACAGAAAACTAAAGCTAATTTAACACTATGTAAATCTATCAAACGAGTCATTACTTCTAATTTCGCTTTTCCTTTTACATCAAAGTATAATTGTTCGATGTTAGCATTAGTAATTTCGTTTTTCACTACTTTTACTAATTTAGGATTATTCTGATAACGAGTTGTCAATGCCATAATAGGCTTAGACATCGTTGCAGAGAAGAAAACTGTTTGACGGTCTTCGTTAGTTTCTTGTAAGATACTTTCGATATCTTCACGGAAGCCCATGTCTAGCATTTCATCTGCTTCGTCAAGAACTGCCATTTTAACATTTTCAAGTTTCAAAGCACGTCTTTCGATTAAATCGATAACACGTCCTGGCGTACCAACAACGATGTTTGCACCTGCTTTTAAAGACTTGATTTGACGTTCAATTGAATCACCACCGAATACAGTAGTTACCCAAACGCCTTTTTTGTATTTTGATAATTTTTTGATTTCTTCAGTCACTTGTACAGCCAACTCACGTGTTGGGCAAAGTACTAAACCTTGTACGTATTTATCGAAAGCGATAACTTTGTCAATCATCGGAATACCAAATGCTGCAGTTTTACCTGTACCAGTTTGCGCTTGTCCGATTACGTCACGACCTTCTAATAAATAAGGAATTGCTTCTGATTGGATTGGTGAAGCAGTTTCGAACCCCATGTCCTTTACTGCATTTTTGATGTCTTCCGACACGGAAAGTTCATCGAATCTTAATCTTGTAATTTCACTCATGATTTTTCTAAAACGATTTCAAAGACGCAAACAAACCTAAAGAAATAGCTTTGGAAAACCGATTTCTTAATATATGTTGCTTTCAAAGATTTCGTTGCCTTTGTTTGTATAGCCTACCAAACGACATGAAGAAGATTGAGGGCATCGACCTGATGCTCCACTCGTTCCTGAGACTAAATTTGTAATTGATTTGAAATAATTGCTTTAATGATGCCTGAACATCCGTTAAAGCTCTGGGAGACCGACTTAGAACTGTTAAAAAGTTCCTGAGAAGAATAGTTTCGTATCCAACGAAACGTACACAGAGACGTGCGGATGTTTTTTGTACTAATTTTCCACAAAGGTACGCCAATCTTTTTTATTAGCAAGTGTTTCTTGCATTTTTTTTAGAAAATAAAAAAACTACTTCCCCTTATTTAGCATAAATATGGGCTATCTTGCATTAAAAGCCCTTTTGTAAAAAACAAATAAATTGTAAATACCCAAGTTTTCACTACAAAAACTTGATAGCCATATTCTCATTTCAAAAATTATTACAGAACCAAATAGATTTTCAAGAAATAAGTGAAAACTTTAACCAATATTTCACAAGACCTAAGCGTTTAATTAAAAATAACATTTTGTATTATTTCATGAAAAAAACAATCTTATTAACTGCTATCGGCTATCTTTTTTGTACTTATGCAGGATTCTCCCAAGTATTTTCTGATTCAGTATTTGTCAATATCCAAGGCTCACTTGGTAAACTACAAAGTGAAAATGAAAATTTGAAAAGTCGTTTAGAAATGCAAAGTCGTTCTTTAACTGATATTTCAAAGAATCAATCTATAAGTGACAAAACAAAATGGGAAAAAATTAGGACAAACTTGGTAAAAAGTGCTGAGGTTTATAAAATTTTGAGTGATGATATTATTGATTTGAAATCTCAGGTAATCAATCAAGACTATCAAGGTTATATCAAGAAATTGAGTTCGGTAGAAAAAGGCCCACTTGGTTTTTCTTTTGAGGAAGTAATTATGAAGACGGCTCAAAACAAAGCGATTTTCAGCAAAAAAGAGAAAAATGAACGTTTTATGACAGTCCTAAAAAGCTTGAAAGATAGCCCAATAGTAGGTTTAATTCCTTATGCTTCTCAAGCTGTCAATCTTTCTACAGCAGCAGTAAATGTGGCTTATGCGGCTGGAGTACAAGACAAAAAAGTAAATTTTGACAAAATCCGTGAATTTGAAAAGGAACTTCAACGCTACACTGGTTTTTATAATGCTTTAGATAAAGCCAATTTAACCAATGCAAATGCAAGTTCACAAACGGTTACTTTGCTAGAAGCACTACAATTAGATTTGCTTGAAAAATTCAAAAAAGATGTTCAGAAAATTGGGTATAATCCAAGAGATATAAGAAACGATGAATCTTTGGATGATTACTTCAATTATATGGTGAATGAGTTTTCTACTGATTATGTAAAGAAAAGAATTAGCGATATTGAAAGTAAGTACACTCAAAAAGATGGCAAAGTTAATTTAACGGATATGTTACAAACAGAGTTAGATATTCGTCATGTAAACAACAATTTAGACTATTTACAGGCACTTTGTAATCGCTTTATTGGTATTCATGACCAATATTTTGATTTAGAAAACCGCTATTTCGATTTAGTAAAGCAGTCAATCAATGTTGCTAAAAGCAATAATATAATTGAAGCTGTAGGTGAACGTTCAGCCCAAATGGTTTACGATGATTTGATTAAAGAATTAGGAGCTAAAAAGAAAAAGAAGGATTCAGCCATTAAGTCAAGTATCAACATTAAAGAGTTAAAAGATAAAATTGACGCTGTAGATATTTATAAAATACTTTAGTGTTAAAATCTTAATCAATAAAATACCTCTTTCTGAAAAGAAGGAGGTATTTTTATGTTTAAATCTCTTCAATTATTCAGCAAACCAATTTTCAAATATGTACTATCGTCTTTTAATTTGCTTTTTATTATTTTCTGCAAAGCTTTTTGCGCAACAAAGCCAGTCTTCAGCCTTTCAAGTTGTGCCTTTGGGCGTAAAAGGTGGAACGGATGAAAAAAACCTTTCCGCCTACCTCCTCGCTCCTATTTCAACAAACGATTATGTATGTTTAGATGCTGGAACTGTTTATGCAGGCATAGAAAAAGCTGTACAAAATAATGTATTTAAAGTTCCAGCCAGTGAAGTACTTAGAAAATACATCAAAGGTTATTTCATTTCGCACGCTCACCTCGACCATGTTTCTGGTTTAATCATTAATTCTCCTGGTGACTCTTCCAAAACCGTTTATGCCACCCAAAAATGTATGGAAATGATGCAGAATCATTACTTCAACGATGAAACTTGGGCTAATTTTGGAGACGAAGGCAAAGGCTTTCCTCTAAAGAAATACCATTTTCAAACGTTAAAGACTGGCGAAGAAAGTGCTATCACAAATACTTCTATGACGGTGAAAGCATTGACATTAAGTCACGTGAATCCTTATCAAAGCACAGCTTTCTTAATTAAAAATCAAAATAATTATGCTTTGTATTTGGGCGATACTGGTCCAGATGAAGTAGAAAAAAGTGATAAATTGGCTTTACTTTGGAAGGAAATTGTGCCACTCATTCAGCAAAAACAATTGAAAGGCATTTTTATTGAAGTTTCATTTCCAAATGAACAGCCTGATAAGTTTTTATTCGGACATCTTACTCCAAATTGGCTGATGAAAGAAATGAATAAATTAAGTGAATTAACAGGAAAAGAAGCATTAAAAGGTTTTAAAGTCATCATTACGCATTTAAAACCACCAGCTATGAATGAAGTAAAAATCAAAAAACAATTAATCGAGCAAAATACTTTAGGGTTAAATCTTATTTTCCCTGAACAAGGGAAGAGATTTGAGTTATAATAAAGGTTCTTTCAAGCTAGCTTGTTGTCCTAAAATTTATTCCGTTTCTTGAATTGATATTTTTTGTACTTCTTCTAATCCTTTTTGCTCAAGCGTATTGATATTAAGTAATGTTAAAATAAAGAATGGAACAAAAATTTTCGTGTTTTTTAGGATTTATCTGCTGACTAATAATAGAATATCACAACTTATAATCTTCTCTGGCAGGGCTAAAAATATCGAATAATTTACATGGTGTAAGTGCTTTGCCACCATGAATTACATTGGAAGGAATTACTGCTACATAACCTGCTTCATATACTTTGGTTTCGTTGCCAACGGTCAATTCAAATTTTCCTTCTAAAACTTTGGTTACTTGTTCATGAAAATGTGAATGTAGCGGTAAAACAGCACCTTCTTCAACATCCCAGTAACCTAAGGTTAGGTTATCGGTATGAATAAACCTTGCTTTAAATCCTTTGATAATTTCTTTTTGTGCTATACTTGTAATTTCAATCATATTCTTTTTGTTTAAAGATTTAGTATAATGTCCTTTTCACGTTTGATTAAAGGAGTATTTCAGCCTGCTTTAGCCTATTATTTCTAAAAATAATGTTTAAATATTGAAAATTAGATTATTATTTGCGTATCATAACTATTTTTGTGAACAATTACTTGTTATAACAATTATAGTAAGTATTTCCTGCCTTCCTTAAACAACCGTCTGTCAGTATTTTAACAATATCTTCATTCCCAAAAACCTAATTTTCCGTACTTTATTAATGATGAATTCCGCTAAAAAAAACAATGTAAGACTAGTGGGCAAACTAGATGGCCCAACGATTATATTCGCTCATGGATTTGGTACTGACCAAAGTGCTTGGGCTAAAGTATCAGAAGCTTTTTTGGCTGATTATAGAGTAATTCTTTTTGACAATGTTGGCGGTGGTGCTTCTGATCCAGAAGCGTTTAGCCCTAACAAATACGATAGTCTTGAGGCTTATGTCGATGACCTGATTGATATTTGTACTGACTATGAAGTGCAAAATGCTATCATGGTTGGGCATTCGGTTAGTGGGATGATTAGCTTATTGACAGCTATTAAAAGACCTGAATTTTTCTCTAAATTGATATTAGTGGGTGCTTCTCCGAGATATTTGAATGATGTTGATTATGTCGGAGGTTTTGAACAACAAGATTTAGATGCTTTATTCGATACCATGGCGAATAATTATTTTGCTTGGGTAAGTGGTTTCTCAGCAGCAGCGATGGCGAACCCTGAAAACCCACACTTGGCAGAGAACTTTGCTGCTAGCTTAAATGCTATTAGACCTGATATTGCACAGTCGGTAGCAAGAGTTATTTTTCAGTCCGACTATCGAAGCGAATTAACAAAACTAGATAAACCTACTTTACTTATTCAGGCGAAAGAAGATATCGCTGTGCCTTTAGATGTAGCAGAATATCTTAATAAACATATTGCTAATAGTAAGCTTGAAGTCGTAAATGCTTATGGTCACTTCCCCCACATGAGTGCTCCAAATGAGATTATCAATTCTTTACAAAACTTTATTTAATGATTTTGGATAAGCTAAAAAATATCGACTGGACTTACGAAGCAGTTAACTTTTTAATAGGTCTGTATCCTATTAAAAAAGAAAAAGACTTCGAAGTTATTTATACTCGTACTAGCAATCTTATCAAAAAACATGCCTACGCAAAAGCTGCTGCCTTTGTGCGGATGGAAGATAAGCTTACCGTTAGAAAACACGCTAACACTTCCGAGCATTTTCTGAGTAGGTTTAATAATGCAACATTGGTATTAACGCTATTAGAAAAAAATCAAATAGTTTTTGATACTGATAATGCTTTTCCCAAAGAAGCTGGAGAGGAAATCGTATTTATTCCCTTAAACGAATCTGGTTTTATGGGAGCTGTGATATTATTGATTGACGAGGAACTCAAGTCTGAAGAATTACTGAAGTTTTTAGAATATGCTTTAGTTGGACTAAAAGAGACAGCCTTTATCATTCAAAATTATTTTCTTATTGAAGAACTCACTACCCGTTTCAATGCCATTCTTGAAACCATTCCACAAGGAATTGTATTTGTAGATGATGTAGGGAAAAGTGGCTGGGTGAATAGTCAAGCCGCTGAAATTCTGGATATTCCTAAAGAAAGAAATCATCCTGTTGCCATCGCCGAGGCGATGCAACAATTAAGGAATACTGCTGCCAACAAAGAAGAAATTATTCAAGAAGGAATTAGACTGTTTAAAACTCCGGGGCAAAAAATACATCACTGGAAATGGATTTTTGGAAATCCAATTACTTCGGTATTGAGTGTATCTTGTGTCCCAACGATTTCTGAGAATATTAAAGGACGCTTATGGGTATTTACAGATGTTACTTTTCAACATTTGGCAAATGAACAATTGTATGAATTGAACACCGAATTAGCAGAAAAAAGAAGAATTGCTGAAGACCAAAACAAAGCGAAGTCTGATTTTCTAGCCAATATGAGTCATGAAATTCGGACACCGATGAATGGCGTAATTGGTATGGCAAGTTTACTGACAAATACCGAACTCAGCGAAGAACAAATAGATTATGTAGAAACCATTCGTATCAGTGGCGAAGCTCTCATCACGATTATTAATGATATTCTTGATTTTTCTAAAATTGAATCTGGCAAAATTGAGCTAGAAAACAAACCATTTTACATTAACAATGTCATTGAAGAAACCTATGATTTACTTTCTGTCAATGCCAATAATAAAGGACTTGATTTACTTTATTTCATCGAACCAACTGTGCCTTTGGAAATAGAAGGCGACATTACCAGACTCCGACAAATCATGATTAATCTGGTAAGTAATGGCATTAAGTTTACTGAAAAAGGTGAAATACAAGTAAGTGTTAAAAATTTAGGACTAGATAACGACGGTTTCTATAAAATAGAATTCACCGTAAAAGACACTGGAATAGGTATTCCTCAAGATAAGTATTATAGATTGTTTGAGAGTTTCTCGCAGGTTGATTCGTCAACTACTCGTAAATATGGAGGAACAGGCTTAGGTTTAGCCATCAGTCAACGATTAATTTCCTTAATGGGCGGAAGTATTCGTGTTGAGAGTGAAGTAGGAAAAGGTTCTGCGTTTATTTTTCATATCAAAGCAAAAGCCAATCATAGTGTCAAAAAGTATAATACCATCAATATCAATACAGAAAAAGTTTCTCTTAAAGATAAACGAGTATTAATTCTTGATGATAATAAAACCAACCTAAAGATACTTAAAGCACAATGTAGTATCTGGGGCATGAATGTCACAACATTTGAGTATTTCGAAGATGCACTGGCATCCATAGAAAAGGAAAATTATGATTTAGTGATTATTGATATGTTGATGCCTGTGAAAGATGGCATTGAAGTAACCAATATCATTAAGGAAATGCGCAAAGATTTGCCAGTGATTTTATTTAGTTCATCTGGAAATCACCACATACTGTCATACGAAGAGAATGCACGATTATTTGAAGCCATCTTAAATAAACCAACCAGACACAGCCAAATCTTGAAAGCAATTGAAGAGGTTTTGACTAAATCAAAAAAATCAGCTCCTCGAATAACAGATGCTTTAGTGGAAGCTACGCCTTCATTACCAATTAATATTCTGATAGCAGAAGATGATTCTATCAATCAAAAGCTTCTAAAAAGAGTATTAGAAAAAATGGGATACATTGCAGACATTGCTGAAAATGGTTTGGAAGCATTAAAGGCAATGGAAGCGAAACGATACCATTTGATATTTATGGATGTAATGATGCCAGAAATGGATGGTTTTGAAGCTACCAAAATTATCGTTGAGCAACATCCTAAAAATATCAGACCGATTATTATTACCACTACTGCCAATGCACTTACGGATGACCGTGAAAAAGCGATAATTGCTGGAATGGATGATTATATCAGTAAACCATTCAAAATGCAGGATGTAAAGGACAAGCTTGATAAATGGAAAGATGAGATTCTGGCTAAGGTAGAACAATAGCACCAACAAGTATTGGGAAATTTAAGAAAGGCAAAAGACCAATAAAATCAAGAGAATTTCAATTTACGGTTTTTGTCGGTTTTATACGGAAAATTGCGTGAAAAAGATGGATTAATCTATCTCTGAGATAGGACATCCTATCTTTTTCACGCAAAAAACCGCAAAAAAGATAAGTCAAGCTATCTCTGAGATAGCTTGTTCTATGAAAAAGATAGGTCATTCTATCTCTGAGATGGATTGATGGTTCTTTTAGATAGATTGGGCTGTCTGGAAGATGGAATTACTTACTCATCAATCATAAAAAAGCGGTCGAAAAACTAATTTCGACCGCTTTTTTATCATGTTAACATTTGATACACCTCTGTTGATTGAATTAATCATCACTCACAATTTATCACTCAAAATTCTTACTTATTCTTTGCCATTTTTTGCTTTCTAGTAAAATCTATAAAATCTTCTACTTGCTCAATTGGTAAGCGTTTGGCAATGATTTTCTTTTCTTTATCCAACACATAAATTACTGGTGTGGCATATACATCAAAAGTATTTTTGAAATCAGTATAATACTCTTCCTTACCTGTTTGTGGATTCTTATGAATATCAATTCCATTAATAATTTCTTCTAACTTAAATTCTTTAATAAAGCCTTTCCATTTAAAAGGTGTTCTGTCAATAGAAGCCGCCACAACTTTTACATTTTTAGTTTTTAAACTCTGATACGCCTTTTTCAATTTAGGAGCAGATTCACGACAGTGACTACATTCTGGGTCATAAATAAACATTACGGTATAGTCAGCTGGGATTCTTGGGATGTCTAATTCCTTTCCTAAAGTATCCGTCAAATACATATCAGGGAATCGCTTACCAATCAAAAGTGGTTTAAGAATTGCTACTCTTTCTTTCATTCTTCTAACGGTAGAAGTATCCCACAATACAGGTTCGCCGATATAATATTTTTCTGCCATGTGTACAAAAGCTCCATCTGTTCCTAAGATTTTTGGTGTTTCGTACTGACTAGAGATTTTATAAATCACATATCTTCTTACATCTCTCGCTGTGGCTTTTGCCAACACGAAATCTGCTTCTTTAGAGATAGAATCAGAAGTTTGAACCGTTAAATCATCAAAATAACGTTCTAATTTTTTCTGCAAGAAAGGTGTACGCATCATTCTATCGTCTTTCAAATCAATATTATCCCAAAAATGTGCTTTGTAATATTGAAATTGAAATTGATACATTGCAGCGGTATCTGCTTTGGTAAGTACTGGCTTTGGATAAGCAGGAATTTCTGGTTCTTGTGAAGATTTAATTAATTTCCCAGCAAACAAAGTAGCATTATTTTTAAGCCATTCTTGTTGAAATTGACTTGTTGCCGCTTGTACTTTCTTGATTTTTGCTTCAACAGCGGGTGTTTTTCCTTTCTTTGCCTCCGCTTCCAACGCTTTCATTTCATCAAAACGGTCAGACATTTCTTGTTGGAATTTAAAGAAAGCCTCATTTTCTTTTGAACCAACAATTTTCATTTTACGAATCAAATTAACCGTATCAGTTTCAAAAGAAAATTCTTGATTACCAATAATCATATCAAAATACTTGCCTTTTGGCAAAGAAACCAAGTACAATCCTTCAGGTAAAGTCTTTTCTCCTTTAAAATGAAAGCTTCCTTCTGAATCTACTTTAGCAGTATCTTTTATCACTTGTTGGTTATAACCAAAATAATGGGCTAAAAAAACAGTGGTATCTTTTATACCTTTTACTTTTCCTTTAATAGAAAAACCTTCAGTCTTTTGTGCCAAAAGTGGCTGAGAGAAAGCTGTAATAAATAGTAGGAGTAAAATTTGAGATAATCTTTTCATTGGGTTTAATTGTTGTTTCAATATTTTAAAAATTAAGCGTTTTTATTTTTAAGTTGACAAACGATGCAATATTAGCCAAAGTTACTTTAGGAAAACATTAAGTAAAAGTATTTAGTAGTTTTGTATCAAAACTTAAATCACCTCAAGATATTAATTCTTTGATAATGCTCATCTAAACAGCATTAACGATATTTATTTCATAATCAACATATTCTTATATCAACTTATGTTTTACTTTCTTTCAAAAGTACTTTTTTATGTGCTAATGCCTTTATCAATTACGCTTTTGATATTCGTTTGGGCGATGCTTACTAAAAATATCAAACGCAAAAACAAACTCTTGAAGATTGGCATCATCATGGTTTTTGTATTTGGAAACGACTTTATTGTAAATGAAGGCTTTTTGTTATGGGAAATTCCAGCTACTTCGCCAGAAAGTATCACTGAAACTTATGATGTTGGAATAATATTAACAGGCGGAATGATTAGCAACAAAGAAGGAACACCACAAGAAATATTTGTTGATAAAACAGCCGATAGATTTATTCAGCCACTTCGACTTTATAAACAGGGAAAAATCAAAAAGATATTAATAACGGGTGGTAATACTGATTTGACGATTATCAGAAATGATGTATCCGACGAAAACCTAAAAACAGCTCAATTATTAGAAGAATTAGGCGTAAAGAAAAGTGATTTAATCCTCGAAACTAAAGCCCGAAATACCAGAGAAAATGCTATTTATACGGCTGAAATTCTCCAGAAAAATCCACAATTAGGTACAAAATACCTTTTATTCACCTCCGCCTTTCATCAAAGACGCTCAATTGGTTGTTTTGAAAAAGCAGGATTAACAGTAACGCCTTTTAGTACAGCCTTCAGATCAAAAGCAAGAACGTTTACTTTTAATAGCTTAATCATTCCAAGCGAAGCAGGATATTATGAAGGTTATCATCTGATTCATGAAATACTTGGCTATTGTGTTTATAAGGTTTTGGGCTATTGTTAGGGTTTAAATAATTGAATAGTATAATCCAACAAAGCGATGTTTCCATATTCTCCATGTCCGGGAACTACAGTTTTTACATTAGGATATGTCTTTTTAATTTTCTCAACCGTATTCGACCATTCTGCAACATTTGCATCACCTAAATAACCTTTACCAGCTTCTAGTTCTTTGATTAAACAACCTCCAAACATAACTTTTTCACTTGGGAAATATCCTATTACATTGTCTTTGGTATGTCCTTCTCCAAAAAACTTTGCGACAATATGTTCTTTACCGATTTTTAAGACAAGGGAATCGTTAAAGCTATTTTTAGGAACAATGTAATCATTCTCTTTTGCCAACGATATGGTTTTGGAATGGGCATAAGAAGGAATACCATTTTCATCAAAAGCCTTCAATCCTCCCAGACAATCATCATGGAAATGCGTTGGAATAATGGCATTGATTTTACAATGAAGCTTTTCTTTAATCCATTTGATTAATACCTCTGAACTTTTATCATTAGTTGGCGTATCGAAAATAATTACTTCATTACTATTTCGAACGATAAGCCCGTTGCAAGGAACATAACCAAAATCATTAGTTTGTTTAAAAGAAGTATGTTCAAAAGCATTCTTAGCGATTTGAGTAATCACTAAATCCTTAGATTTATAAATCACTTTAGCTTTGAATTCCTCTTTTTGTTGAGCGATGCCTTTAAAATTTGTGATAGAGATTAGGAAGATAAATAGGATTTTGATAAAGGGTTTCATTTTGGGTTTTGGATAACAGATTTTAGTTATTTGAGAAGTTGTCAGTGGAGACACTGACAACGGCAAGATTTTGATTTGAGGTTTCATTTTGGATTTTTAAGGTTTTGGACAAAATTTTGGGGTTACTTGAGATTAGTCTGTTGAGACTAAGATAACGGTAAAGGATTGAAAATAATCCACTTATTTATGTCCATACGAGACAACATAATATCTTTTATTTAAATCTATTGAAATATTGTTCATTTGCCTCCATTTCTCAAAACCTTCAAAATTAAAAATTTGTTTTTCTGGAACTATCAAAATCATGTCAAATTGTTTCATAATAAACTCAGGTAAAAATCCTGAATTTACAATTAACGCTACTTGTTCTAAATACTTTTCAGTTGCTTCGCTCTTTCTTTTAAAATTGTTTTTATTCTTAAACATGAGTAATTCTTTAAAAGACTCTATTTGCATATCTAAATAAATATTAGGAAATCCAGAAGCTTTTTCATTTTCTTTTACATTGTTCTTTGCCCATTCCATTTTTTTAAATGCACTACCCATTATCGAACCTAACATTAACGAGTCTGCAAAAGCTGCTGGTGCAATATAGATATTCCCTTTTGTAGTTAAAGGTTTTAACTTGGTTAAGTCTGATGGTTGATATCTTGCTACTATCTTCGTTTCGATATCACTAATTTGTGTAGAATCTAATTCATTTGTTGTCAATCTAATCTTCAAAAACCAAGTACCACATTCATACAAAGTAAGGTTATCATATTCGTTAATGTTAGTTCTACCAATTGCTTTTAATCCATTACAAATATATTCCCCATTGAATTTGACAGGAAATTGATTTGTCCAAAAGCCATTATTACCATTAGCGATTTCTTTCAAGGACATTAAATATTCGTTTTGCAATCTACTTTCTGAACCCTCCGTACCCGCTGGGTAGAGATAAATTGAAACTGTTGTATTTTTGTCATTCTTTTGACTTTCATACACTACTCCAATATTTGAGTTTTCCTTGTTGAAAGAATAGATAGCTCGCCTATTATAATTTTCAAAATTCTCAGTAAAAACAAAATTTGTTGGGTCATGAACATAATCGCCTTTAATTTTTATTTTTTTAGGCGAAGTTCTATCTTGTCCGTTCACAAAAAGTCCAACGAGCAAAAATATTGTTAATAGTGTTAAAAATTTTGTTGTCATTGTAGTTGTCTTACAGCATTACCATTAATTCATAAAGGAGTATTCACGTTTTTTCATAAAAGTAAATAATTGAAATAAACAAAGCAATTGTACTCCTCAATAATCAACTGACACAGTTTAGTGGATACTCTCCTTTTATTTTACCATTCAGTCAATTTTTCTTGTTTGCTGAACATTTTTTCTGATAAGAAATAAGTCATAAATAGTTTACGAAGAAGTTTTGCTGATAAGAAAAAGCCCATTTCCAGTTTACGAAAAAGTTTTGCTGACAAGAAAAAGTCCATTGTTAGTTTACGAAAAAGTTTTGCTGACAAGAAAAAATCCATTGCTAGTTTACGAAGAAATTTTTCTGATAAGAAAAAGCCCATTTCTAGTTTACGAAAAAGTTTTGCTGACAAGAAAAAATCCATTGCTAGTTTACGAAGAAATTTTTCTGATAAGAAAAAGCCCATTTCTAGTTTACGAAAAAGTTTTGCTGACAAGAAAAAGTACATTTCTAGTTTACGAAAAAGTTTTGCTGACAAGAAAAAGTCCATTTCTAGTTTACGAAAAAGTTTTGCTGACAAGAAAAAGTCCATTTCTAGTTTACGAAAAAGTTTTGCTGACAAGAAAAAGTCTATTGCTAGTTTACGAAAAAGTTTCGCTGATAAGAAAAACATCAAAATACTCTTTCTTTAAAGCAAAGAATTGCTATTAATCATAAAACCAATCATCCCAAAAAATAAAAGAAATCTGATTAACAGAAGACAAGGAAACATCCAAAAAATCTAATTAATTTTACAAAAGCATTAAAGTATTTTTTCTATCAAACATCGGCACCCTCCCTTTAGTTGTGTAAGTTTAGTTTGACATTTGATTTTTTAAAAAATCAAATGTCAAACTAAAAAAGTTAAATAACTTAGCAACAATAATTGTTATTTTTTATGGACAAGT
>NZ_JAYGIL010000042.1:0-44813 GCF_034931025.1 Arcicella gelida
TCTTAGCAGTAACAAAATACAGAAAAACCCCGAAAATTGCCAGTATTGACACTTCTTCGGGGTTATTTTATTGGCAATGTGTTGATTATTAAATATTTACAAGATTAAAGGGAAGCCAAAATAAGCCCCGATTCAAGAACCGAGGCTTTATTTTTACTTTTTGGATTTTTTTGTTAAGCCACCGTTCCGCCGTTCCACACATTTTTACTTGGTTGTACAAAAGCTAATGAACCGTCTTTGTCTTCCGCCATTAAAATCATTCCTTCTGATTCCATTCCCATCATTTTTCTTGGGGCAAGATTGGCTAAGAAACTTACTTGTTGTCCAATAATATTTTCTGGTTGGAAATGTTCGCCGATACCGCTCAAAATTGTTCTTTGTTTGATACCATCTTCAATCTTCAATTTCAAAAGTTTTTTACTTTTGGCTACTTTCTCAGCTTCGATAATTGTACCGATACGAATATCCATTTTTGCAAAATCATCATATTGAATTTCTTCCTTCAAAGCTGGTACTTCTTTTCCTGCTAAAAGATTTTGCATTTTGGCATCTTCTAATTTTTGTACTTGAGCAGCTACTGTTGCATCTTCTACTTTTTCAAAAAGTAATCCGATATTGGTTACAGTTTGTCCTTCTACCAATAAATCTGCACGACCAGCTTCACTCCAAGCAAAAGCTTCTACATTTAAAATCTTACGAATTTTCTCAGCCGTGAATGGCAAGAAAGGTTCTGCCAAAATAGATAGATTTGCTGCAATCTGTAAACCAATATTTAAAATTGTTGCGGTGCGTTCTCTGTCAGTTTTGATTACTTTCCACGGCTCTGTTTCTGCCAAATACTTATTCCCCAAACGAGCAACGTCCATCATCAAAGCCAATGCTTCACGGAATTTATAATTAGCGATTGAATCTCCAATTTTAGCTGGCATTTCAGCCAAAGTAGCCAATACTTGTTTATCGTAATCGTTCAGTTCGCCTAATTGAGGTACTTTACTTTCGAAATTCTTTTCTGTAAGAATCACCGCACGATTGACGAAGTTTCCGAAAATTCCCACTAATTCAGAATTATTACGCACTTGGAAATCACTCCAAGTAAAATCTGAATCTTTGGTTTCTGGAGCAGAAGCTGCCAAAACATAACGTAAAATATCTTGTTTACCTTCAAATTCACGCAAGTACTCGTGCAACCAAACCGCCCAATTTCTTGAAGTAGAGATTTTATCGCCTTCTAAATTCATAAATTCATTAGCAGGTACGTTGTCTGCTAAAATGAATCTACCGTCTGCCATACACATCGCTGGGAAAATTAAGCAATGGAAAACGATATTGTCTTTCCCGATAAAATGCACCAAACGTGTTTCTTCGTCTTTCCAATATTTCTCCCAATCTTCGGTCAATTCTTTGGTCATAGAAATATAACCAATCGGTGCATCGAACCAAACATACATTACTTTTCCTTCGGTATCTGGCAAAGGAACTTTGATTCCCCAATCCAAATCACGAGTCATGGCACGTGGTTTTAGTCCGTCGTTTAGCCAAGACTTTACTTGTCCCATCACATTGGTTTTCCATTCTGGGTGACTTTCTATGTATTTTTCCAAAGCTGGTTGCATTTTATCTAAAGGCAAGTACCAGTTTTTGGTTTCTTTCATTACAGGTTTTTCGCCACTCAAAGCCGAACGTGGATTAATTAATTCCGTTGGCGAAAGGGTTGAACCACAACGCTCGCATTGGTCACCATAAGCTCCTTCATTACCACATTTCGGACAAGTACCGATGATATAACGGTCAGCTAAGAAAGTCTGAGCCTTTTCGTCATAATACTGCTCGGTGGTTTCTTCTACAAATTGACCTTTATCGTAGATATTTTTAAAAATATCCTGCGACATATCGTGGTGAACTTTGTTAGAAGTTCTTGAATAAATATCAAAGGAAATCCCAAATTCTTCAAAAGAATCTTTGATGATCGTATAATACTTATCCACTACTTCCTGTGGCGTTACTCCTTCTTTTTTGGCTTTAATCGTAATCGGTACGCCATGTTCGTCTGTTCCAGAAATAAACTTTACGTCTTGTCCAGTAGCACGCAAATAACGCACATAAATATCCGCTGGCAGATAACAGCCTGCAATATGTCCGATATGAATGGGGCCGTTGGCATAAATCAACGCTGCCGTAACGGTGGTTCTTTTGAATGGTTTGCTCATAAAATTTGTATCGTTTGAACGAAAACGTTCATTGATGTTTCATAAAATTATAAAACTTTAAATAAGAGTAATTGTAAAAATAACTTATATTATAAATAGTGTTTCCCTTTGGAAAGATTTTACTTTTCTTGTCTTGACACAAGAAAAGTAACAAAAGAAAGTCAAGAAATTCCGAAACTCGCTTCGCTCAGACAGCGGAATTTCGAAATCTGCTTACGCCTGATTAATGTAAATCTATCATTCATAGATCCTTAAAAGATAATCTTACAATAAAAATCTATATTCATTCATTAAGTCCGCAAAGTTATAAAAATAGGTCGGATTTTGGCTATTGGATTTCAGTCTTCGGCTATTAGGTTTTGGATTTTAGGATTAATATTTATGTAATGCTGACTTATTTAGCAAGTATTCAAAATTATCAAATATAAATTACCTATTTACTTCCCATCAATTTGGACAACTTTTAATAGAACTCTTTGTAGCGGAAACTATTGCTTTACCTTCGCTTGAGTCTGATAAAGTATTAGTATAGGAAACGGCAACTGCAAGAGTTGCCGCTACACGTATTTTTTGATTGATAATATGTAGTGTCTTAGTAGAATTTCACAAAAAAACCGACTACCAAAAGCATAGCCATTGACAGTCGGTTATATATTTCAAATTCTTAAAATCCGACATCCGAAACCCGATGTCCGAAATCTAAAAGCTATTTCGCACTCAAAAAGCTCTTCGCATAATTTACTTTCAAGTTTCCTAAACGCTCAACATGTGTTTTCAAACGTTTGGTGAAATCAGTATAATTTCTTGTTGAAATTGGCGACCAAGCTACTTCTGCAACGGCACAAGCTCTTGGGAAAACCATGTATTCTACGTAATCAGTAGTTTGCATATATTCTGTCCAAACGTTTGCTTGGAGTCCAAGAATAAATTTCTTTTGGTCAGCTGTCAATTCTTTTGGAGCTGGTTCATAACTATAAACTTTTTCTAAAGTCAAGAATCCACCAATTGCCAATGGTTCAGTTTTCGGGTCAGCTTGGTAATGGTCTAAGTACAAATGCGAACCGGGCGTCATAATTACATCATGTCCTTCTTTGGCAGCAGCAATACCACCTTCTTCACCTCTCCACGACATTACTGTTGCGTTTGGTGATAAACCACCTTCTAAGATTTCATCCCAACCAATCATTTTTCTACCTTTTGAAGTAATAAATTTATCAATTCTACGGATGAAGTAACTTTGTAATTCATGCTCATCTTTCAAGCCTTCACGCTTCATTAAATCCTGACAAAAACGACTTGATTTCCATTGAGTTTTAGGACATTCATCGCCACCAATATGAATATACTGACCCGGAAATAAATCCATTACTTCTGTCAACACATTTTCTAAGAAAGTAAAAGTTTCTTCTCTCGGAGCAAAAACATCATCTGAAACACCCCAAGTTGTATAAACTTCATAAATTTTATCTGGATTACAGCCTAATTCTGGATAAGCCGCCAAAGCAGCTTGTGCATGACCGGGCATTTCAATTTCAGGAACAATCGTCACAAATTTCTTTTTCGCATACGCCACTACTTCTTTTACTTCTTCTTGTGTGTAGAAACCACCATAAGGTTTTCCATCGTATTTACCAGAACCGTAATGTCCAACTAAAGTTTGTTTTCTTACCGAACCAACTTCTGTCAATTTTGGATATTTTTTGATTTCAATTCTCCAACCTTGGTCTTCTGTTAAATGCCAGTGAAAAGTATTGAATTTGTGCAAAGCAATTAAATCAATATACTTTTTCACGAAAGAAACAGGAAAGAAATGACGACCCACATCTAAATGTAAACCACGATACACATAACGTGGAGCGTCTTCAATTGTGCAATTTGGAACAGATAATTTTAAGCCTTCAACTTTCGCTTCACTGAATACTTGCGTTGGCAATAATTGTAACAAAGTTTGCACGCCATAAAACGCACCTTTAGCTGTTTTTGCAGCAATTACTACTTGTTTTGAACTTGCTTTTAAGGTATAAGTTTCGTCGCCTAATGATTCATTTTTTACAAACTGAATCGAAGAACTCGCTAAACCTTTTTCTTTGATACTTACTTTTTTGCTTGAGCCAGTTACTAAATTCAATTGTTCATTCAAGAAATTAGCAACGTCTTTAAATTCGGAAGTTGAAACAATAGCAGTGTTTTTCCCTACCACAAATTCTCCCGCCTGTGGCGTAAGTTTTTGAGGCAAAGGAATAATGTTGTATTGATTTTGAGCGAAAGTAGTAAATGACCCAATCAACAACGATAAACAAGCAAATAGTTTTTTCATGGTTTATTTATTATGGATAATAGTAAAGTATTACAGATGGGTCAAAAGTAAAGTAAAAAAAGTCAATCATAAAATTTTCTGTGGGGTAAAATCAAAATTATTTTTATAAAAATGCAATATATTTCCGATTCGTAAAATTTTTAATGATTTCTAATACTATTTTACAAACTAATTTTAAAACTATCCAAACGATAGTTTTTGTAAATTTGTGTATGAAAGCTATCACAACACTCCTCAACTTCAAATTTCCAGCAATTTTCTGGACTATCCTGATTTTCGTGCTTTGTACGATTCCAAGCGAACATATTCCACAAGGCGAAAAAATGAACGACAAAGCGAACCATTTCATCGCTTTCGCAGGTTTTACTTTTTTCTGGTTATTTCATTACGCACAAGCTTGGAAAATTATTTTAATTGGAATACTTTATGGCATTGCGATAGAATTTTGGCAAGGTATTTTACCAGAAGATTTTCACAGAAGTTTTGATTGGTACGATACAGTAGCCGATGGAATTGGCGGAATTATTGGATATTTTATTTGGCTGATTTTCAATAAATTAATGCCAAAAAAATAATTTATTTGCAAAATATTTACTTTTTCTTGAACTTAACTAAGGGTGCGAACCCTTTTTTTTGTCTATGCTCTTAATTGAATTATTTTGATAGTTAATTATACAATTAAAATACACTTCATCAACAATCTTAAGAATTTATCTTTAAAATTATGTTAGAAAATATATCATCTCAATCAACAAATAGCTTTTCTAAAACTCAGGCATTTCAAGCACCTGAGACTGGAAAAGTTATGGATGATGAATTCTTTATCAAACAGGCTTTCATTGAAGACCCTAAAAAAGGTTTTGAATTACTCTACAATCGCTATTACAAACCTCTTTGTAGCCATGCCGTTAGATTTGTTTATGCAAAAGATGTAGCAGAAGACATTATCGGAGAGATTTTCTACAACATCTGGAAAAACCAAGTTTATTTAAACATCAATACTTCCTTCCGAGCATATTTATTTACTTCGGTTCGAAATCGTTGCTTTTTGTATTTGCAACAAGAACAAGGCAATCATAATCAATCTTTCGAAAATACTGATTTACAATTTCCAGAATCAAATGTTTCGCCCGATCAAATGTTGTTTTATGATGATTTGCAAAGACAAATTGAACAAGCCATCGCTCAATTGCCTCCTCAATGTCAGAAAGTATTTTTAATGAACCGTTTTGAAGGGAAAAAGTACAAGGAAATTGCAGACGAATTACAATTGGCAACAAAAACCATCGAAGCACACATCAACAAAGCATTAGTGCATTTAAGAGACGTTGTGCTGAATAATCCTTCGTTATTTAGTTTGATATTAACCTTATTTCTCTAACGAACCCTAAACACTATTTTAAAATTTATCGACATGACAACGCTGAGTAAAAATATATTATTTGAACACTTCGCAGGAAGAACAAGTCCTTTGCAAAAGAAAATGATTGCAGATTGGCTTCAAAATCCTGAAAATAAAGAAGTGTATTATAAATGGTTGGAAGACTACGAAAATGAATTTCCACAAATAATGGCTGATAAAGAAAGTGCTAAAGCGTTTTTTTTTCAAAAAATACATTCAGAAGCCATCGCAGAATTTGACTTAATTGTGGAAGAAGAATCAATACCAGAAAAAAGTATTTGGCAATTAACTTGGTTTAAGTGGACAAATGCTGCCGTGATTTTGATGGTTTCTGGCTTGGTATTGTACTTCCAGAAAGACCAATTGATTTATCAAAATTATCATACTGCTTACGGTGAAACTCAATCTATTGATTTACCTGATGGAAGTAAAGTTACTTTAAACGCTAATTCAACCTTAAAACACAAGCGTTTCAATTTTGAAAAGGAAGCTACCAGAGAAGTCTTTTTAGATGGAGAAGCAGAATTTTCAGTAAAACATAAAACTGACAATCAGCGATTTATCGTTAGAACTTCACAAAAATTAGAAGTAGAAGTATTAGGAACAGAATTTAGCGTTTTTGCACGAAATCGTGGTTCAAAAGTAGTGTTGAGCAAAGGAAAAGTAAAAGTAAATTTCTTGAATGGTACAGCTAAACGTTCTGTCATGATGAAACCTGGTGATTTGGTTTCATTGGATAAAACAGGCAAAACAGAAATCAAGGCTGTAAAAAATGTAAAATCTTATACCGCTTGGAAAGCTCATCGCTTTGTTTTTGATGATACTTCGTTGGAAGAAATTTCTTATCAAATTGCTGAAACATTTGGCGTTCAGATTAAAATTAATTCTGAAGAATTGGCGAATCGTACAGTTACTGGCACTTTCAGCGCCGATAAAGCTGATGACTTGATTGCTATTTTACAAGAATTACTTGGTTTACAATATCAAAAAAATGAAGATGGAACGTTGGTTCTTTCTGAAGTTTATGAGTGAGTTTTTTGAGACTTTAGGACTAGAAGACTTTAGGACTAGAAGACTTTAAGACTAGAAGACTTTAAGACTAGAAGACTTTAAGACTAGAAGACTTTAAGACTAGAAGACTTTAAGACTAGAAGACAAAAGAGGCAAGATGGAAGACACAAGACTTGAGGATTTTAGACAAAAGAAACAAGAATTAAGGATTTAGAATAAAAAACAAAACAATCACTCAATCACAATTCACTAATTAACAATTAAATAAAGCAATCTTTCAAAAGTAATTTATTTCCATTAACCAACATTTTTAAAAACACATGAAAAAACGATTATTTCGATTAGTGATAATCGGAGGAATGGTAACTGCCTTTAGTTACCTACCCCATCCGTTATCTGCGCAAGCTTTGGCTTATGCCCAAAACAAGCCAAAAGTTGAAAGAAGTACTGAAACCTCATCAAGCATGAAATTGCGAGATGCCATTCTTTCACTGAAAAATCAATATAATGTTGATATTCTGTTTGAAGAAAAAACCTTATCAGGCATTTCTGTTTTGCAAGAAAATGTACGCACGAGTAAAAGTTTAGAAAAATCACTTGAAGTATTATTAGCACCCAATGGCTTAACATTCAAGAAAGTTCGCAAGAACACTTACTTGATTGTTGGAAAAAAGTCAGAAGGCAGTACGCAGCCAAAAGTTACTTCAAATGAAAAAAATCTACCTTTTAGTACAGAAGGAAATGATTTCAAAGAAAACAATACCATTTCAGAAGTAAACGCATCTGCTACCGCCGAGCAAACCGTTACAGGTAAAGTAGTTGATGATAAAGGTAGTCCGCTTCCGGGTGCTTCTGTAGCCATTAAAGGCACTACAAAAGGTGTTACGACCAACACAAACGGAGAATTCTCTATCAATGTCGCAGATGACAAAACTGTTTTGGTTGTAACTTTTATTGGTTTTCTTCCGCAAGAAATCGTTGTAGGTAACAAGACTGCTATCGAAGTTATTCTGAAAGAAGACCTAAAAACACTAACAGAAGTAGTGGTGGTTGGTTATGGTAGCCAGAAGAAAAAAGATTTGACGGGAGCCATCACAAGTATTACTTCTGCCGACTTTGTAAAGGGAAATATTGCTACGCCAGAACAATTAATCACTGGTAAATTAGCAGGTGTGCAAATTACTTCAAACGGCGGTGCTCCCGGTTCTGCTAGTCAAATTCGTATTCGTGGAGGTTCGTCATTAAGTGCAAGTAACGACCCATTAATTGTGATTGATGGAGTACCTTTAGATAATGCAGAAGTAAAAGGTTCAGCCAATCCGTTGAGTTTTATTAACCCAAATGATATTGAATCGTTTAACGTATTAAAGGATGCGTCAGCCACTGCTATTTATGGTTCTCGTGCTTCAAACGGTGTAATTATTATCACGACTAAAAAAGGAACAAAGAAAGATAAATTCAATGTGAATTTCAGTTCAATGTTCTCGGCTGGTGTAAAAACTAAAAATGTTGAAGTATTAACTGGCGACCAATTCAGAGACGTTGTTAATGCAAGAGGAACAGAATCGCAAAAGGCTTTATTAGGCACAGCTAACACTAATTGGCAAGACCAAATTTTCCGTACAGCATTAAGCAACGATAATAATTTAAGTATTACTGGTGTGTTAAAAGACATTCCTTATCGTGTTTCGGTGGGTCATACTAATCAAAATGGTATTTTATTAACATCTGGTTTAGAAAGAACTTCTGGTTCATTCGGAATTAGTCCGATGTTATTCAATAACAGTTTAAAAATTGATGTTAACGTAAAAGCATCATCGACAAAAAGTAATTTTGCTGACGAAGGTGCAATAGGAACAGCTATCGGCTTTGACCCAACACAACCTGTTTACGTAGAAAATCAAACTTATGGTGGCTATTTCAATTGGCTAGAAAGCAGTGGCAATATTGTGTCACTGGCACCATCAAACCCTTTGGCTTTATTGAATTTAAAAAGTAATAAAGCAACCGTAAACCGTATCATCGCCAATGTACAGTTTGATTACAAATTTCCATTCTTGCCTGAATTAAAAGCCAATTGGAATCTTGGTCTCGACCGTTCAAGTACTGATGGAAAAGAATCTGCTTCCAACTTAGTTTCTGCCAATTTATTTACGAATAATGGTTCAAATGGCTATTATACACAAAGCCGCAACAATTTTACAAATCAGTTTTATTTGAATTATGTGAAAGAATTTTCAAACCAAACCATCAATGTAATGGCTGGTGTTGAAAATCAAGGTTTTGTTAGAGACGAAGAAAGTGGAACTACTTTCGGAAATCCTACAGTACCAAGCACAAAATCGTATTTCAAAACAGATTATGCTTTGTTATCATACTTTGGTCGTGTGAATTACTCATTGGCAGACAAGTATTTAGCAACATTTACACTTCGTCGTGATGGTTCTTCTCGTTTTGCAGAAAATAATCGTTGGGGAACATTTCCATCAGCTGCTTTAGCTTGGAAAATCAATAATGAATTCAAAGACAGTCAGACATTTTCAGACTTAAAACTTCGTTTGGGTTGGGGGATTACTGGTCAGCAAGATATTTCTTCTGGCGACTATCCGTACTTAAATGCTTATACGCCAAGCCAAGGAATCAAATACCAAATTGGTAATACTTTTTACACGTTACTTCGTCCAAATGCCTATGACCCTAACATCAAATGGGAACAAACAGCGTCAACCAATATTGGTTTAGATTTTGGTTTGAAAAAATCTCGTATTTCAGGAAGTATCGATTTATACAGAAAACTTACTTCTGATTTGATTAACGAAATCGACGTAGCCGCTGGAACAAACTTTAGTAATAAAGTAGTAACCAACGTAGGTTCATTAGAGACAAAAGGCGTTGAAGTAATTGTAAACTACTCTCCTATTTTAACAGAAAACTTCAACTGGGATTTAAGTGCCAACTTTACTTATAACCAACGTAAAATCACAGCTTTAACCAAAGTTGATAATCCAACTTATGTAGGAGTACAAGTAGGTGGCATTGAAGGCGGAACAGGAAACAGCATCCAAGTACATTCTACTGGCTATGTTCCAAACGCTTTCTTTGTTTATAAACAAGTATATGATGCCAATGGAAAACCATTAGAAGGCGTTTTTGAAGATTTGAATGGCGATGGAAAAATCACAGATTTAGACCGTTATCGTTATAAAGGATCAGCACCAGATTATTTATTTGGTTTTACTTCACAAATGACTTACAAAAAAGCAAGCTTTGGATTTGTATTGCGTTCGAATGTTGGGAATTATGCTTACAACAACATTTTCTCGAACAGAGGGGTTTACTCTAACTTATTCAACTCAGGCTTCAACAGCAATTTATCGACGAATGTGTTAGAAACAGGTTTCAAAACTGGAACGGTAGAAACTCGTATGTCAGATTATTATGTACAAAACGCTTCATTCTTGAGAATGGATAATATCAATTTAGGTTATAACCTGAGCGATTTAATCAAAATCAAAAATGTAAGAGCTCAATTATCATTTATCGTACAAAATGTATTTGTTATCACAAATTACAAAGGATTAGATCCAGAATTAAGAGACGGCATTGGCAATCAAGTGTATCCACGTCCACGTACTTATTCTTTGGGCTTAAATGTTAATTTTTAATCAGGAAATCACAATGAAACATATATTTAAAAACGTATTAACCGCAGCGATTCTTTGTTTTTCATTGAATTCATGCAAAGATTTAGATACCGTTCCTTATGTAGGAGAAGTATCAGAATTAGTATATAAAGACCCCGCTAACTATAAACTTATCTTAGCCAAAATGTACGCAGGTTTGGCAGCATCAGGTTTGAAAAACGGTGATAACGATGTAGATTTAAAAGGCTACGACGGCGGTTCGCAAAGTTATATGCGTGCTTATTGGTACTTGCAAGAATTCACTACCGACGAATTGGTTTGTAGATGGAATGACCCTGGCGTACCAGATTTACATGCTATGAACTGGACGGCTTCTAATTCATTTACAGCCGCTTTTTATTCTCGTATTTTGTTCCAAGTAGCGGTTTCTAATGAATTTTTACGTGAAACGACCGATGCAAAATTGAGCAGTCGTGGCGTTACTAATTCTCAGGATATTAAAAACTATCGTGCAGAAGCTCGTTTCTTACGTGCATTGGCTTATGCTCATGCGATTGATTTATACGGAAATGTACCATTAATTACAGAAAACGAACAAGTAGGTGCTACTTTACCAAAACAGGCTACTCGTGCTGAACTATTTGCTTATGTAGAATCTGAATTATTGGCTTTGGATAGCGAATTACCTGCCCCAAAAACTAACGAATATGGCAGAGCAGACAAAGCAGTTGCTTGGATGACTTTAGCGAAACTTTATTTGAATGCAGAAGTATATATCGGACAAAAGAAATATACAGAAGCAGCCGCAGTTGCTAAAAAAGTAATTGATGCAGGTTATACATTAGCGAGCAATTACAAAACTAATTTCTTGGCGGATAATAATACTTCTAAAGAAATCATTTTCAGCATCAATTTCGATGGAAATGAAACACAAACTTATGGTGTAACTACCTTGGCAATTAATGGCTCAATTGGCGGAGCAATGAATCCTGCGGATTACGGAACTGAACAAAAATGGGCTGGTTTCCGTACAACTAAACAGTTAGTCAATCTTTTCGACGACAAAGCCGACAAAAGAGCGCTTTTCTATACAAATGGTCAGCAATTAGAAATTGATGAGTTCAGTACTTTCGAAAACGGTTATGCCGTAACAAAGTTCTCTAACTTAACAAGTGCTGGCGTAAAAGGTAAAAATGCACAATTTGCTGATACAGATTTCCCATTATATCGTTTGGCTGATGCTTATTTAACTTATGCAGAAGCCGTTACTCGTGGTGGTTCTGGTGATAATACGTTGGCTTTAAATTTGGTTAATCAGCTTCGTGCTCGTGCTGGTGCTGGCAATTTATCAAATCTTACTTTGAATGATTTATTGAATGAAAGAGGTCGTGAATTATTCTGGGAAGGTCATCGTCGTACAGATTTAATTCGTTTTGGCAAATTTACTTCTGGTTATAATTGGGCTTGGAAAGGTGGCGTAAAAGAAGGAAAAGATGTAGAAGCTTTCCGTACTTTATTCCCATTGGCATCTGGCGACATCATCGCTAACCCAACTTTAAAGCAAAATACTGGATACTAAAAGCTTTAGGCAATAGGCTGTAAGCTTTAGGCTATAAAATAATTAGTCTATTTCTTACAAGTAAGATAAAAGCTGAAGGTTTTAGAATAATTGCCTATCGCCTAAAGCTTATAGCATAAAGCAAAAAAATCAGACAAAAAACAGCAATCAAACGATGAAAACAATACAAAAAATATTCCTGTTAAGCCTTGTTTTCGTACTGGCTTTGGGATGTAAAAAAGACGAAGAAATGGCAATGCTAGATGGCAATGCTGTTCCTGTTGTTACTTTATCATCAAGCAACCTTGTTTTAGATAAAGATAAAGCAGATACAGAAGTACTTACTGTGTCTTGGGAAAAGCCCAATTATGGTTTTGCTGCGGCTCCATCTTACACCATTTTAATTGATAAAAAAGGTGGAGATTTTACCAAAGCAGTTAACGTCGTTACTGGAACAGAACTCAAAAAAGTATTCAAAGCATCTGAATTAAATGCTATTTTATTAGGTTTCGGTTTTTTGCCTGGAACTGTAAATGATTTAGATATTAAAGTACAATCGTCGCTAGGGGCTTCAACAGTGTTGAGTTCAACAATGAATACTTTAAAAGCAACACCATACTCTGCCAAATTAGACCTAAGTACGACTTGGGGCGTAGTAGGAAGCGCAGCAAACAATTGGGGAGCAACACCAGATTTACCTTTCTATAAAACCGATGCAGTAAATGTTTTGGTAGCTTATGTTACTTTAACTGACGGAGAAATCAAATTCCGCCAAAACAACGATTGGACAGTAAATCTTGGTGGAAGTGACGGTACTTTAAGTAGCGGTGGAAACAATATTGCCGTAAAAGCAGGTACTTATAAAATCACGTTCAATCCTGTTGCTCTAACTTATAAAATCGAGAAATATGCTTGGGGAATTGTAGGAAGTGCCGCTAACAACTGGGGTGCAACACCAGATTTACCTTTAAGTTATGACCCAACAGTTGACCTTTGGACAGGTGTTGTTGATTTAATTGATGGTGAAATTAAAATCCGTAAAGACAACGATTGGGGTACAAATTACGGTGGTTCAGGTGGTGTATTGAAAGATGGTGGTGATAACATTGCTGTAAAAAAAGGTACTTATCTGATTACTGTTGATTTCAAAAAATTAACTTATACCATCACAAAATATGCACCTTGGGGAATTGTTGGTGCTGCCACAGCAACTGGTTGGGGCGATAAACCAGACCAAAAGTTTACGTATGATTTAAGTACTGAAACTTGGGTTTTGAAAGGAGTAGTTTTAAAAGCAGACCAATTCAAATTCCGTTTGAATGATGACTGGGGAACAAATTATGGTACTACTGCCGCTGCTGCACAAGCAATTGGCACAAGTGGTGCTTTAAAATTAGGAGGAGAAAACTTTATCGCTACAGCTGGTACTTATGATTTCGAACTTAATTTAAAGGATGCTGCTAACCCAACTTACAAAGCAACCAAAGTAAAATAATTCATAATAAATTTATTTCTTAAATCTGCATAGCTTTGCTCATGCAGATTTTTTTTAACCATTGAACAGACAAATACTATGAAAAAGATATTTCAACTTTTAAGCTATCTTTTCTTGATGCAAATTTCTGTTTTTGCACAAGAAAAGATTCAGCATATCGAACCTTTAAATTGGTGGGTAGGCATGAAAAATCCTGCTTTACAATTATTGGTTCATGGAAAAAACATTGCATCGTTTACTCCTAAAATCAATTATAAAGGTGTTTCTATTACAAAAGTCAATAAAGTAGGAAATCCGAATTACTTATTTATCGACCTCCTGATTGCTCCAGAAACACAAGCAGGAGAAGTGAAAATCATTTTTGAAAACAGTAGAAAAGAAACTTTCACTTACAATTATTCTTTACTGAAAAGACAAAATAAATCTGCCGAAAGAGTCGGTTTTAACAGTAGTGATGTCTTGTACATGATTACTCCCGACCGTTTCGCCAATGGAAATCCTCAAAATGACAATGTGGCGAATTTTAAAGATTCCCTTAACCGAAAAGATCTAACAGGCAGACATGGAGGCGATATTGAGGGAATTATTAAACATTTAGATTATATCCAAAATCTTGGAATGACAGCTCTTTGGATAAATCCTTTGGTAGAAAACAATCAGCAAAAAACTTCTTATCATGGTTATGCCATTACTAATTTCAGTAAAATTGATGCTCGATTTGGGACTAATGAAGACTATGTACGACTATCAAAAGAGGCAAAAAAACACGGAATCAAATTAGTGATGGATATGGTTTTGAATCATTGTGGTTCTGAACATTGGTGGATGAAAGATTTCCCAAGTAAAGATTGGGTGAACTTTCAAGACAGCCCAAAAACGATTTACTCTACTCACCGTCGAGAAAGTCTTCACGACCCTTACGCTGCTGAATATGATATTACTTCACACAGCGACGGTTGGTTCGATTCAACTATGCCCGATTTGAATCAGCGAAATCCATTCATGGCAAATTATCTCATTCAGAATTCCATTTGGTGGGTTGAATATGCTGATTTAGGTGGAATCAGAATGGATACTTGGCCTTATCCAGACAAGAATTTCATGAGTGTTTGGAGTAAAAGAATGGAGCAGGAATATCCAAAATTCAACATTGTAGGCGAAGAATGGTCATTAAACCCAAGTATCGTTTCGGCTTGGCAAAAAGGAAAAGTAAACAAAAATGGGTATGTTTCGTATTTAAGAAGTTTGATGGATTTTCCAACAAATGCGGCTTTGATTGAGGCTTTGAACACCGATGAAAAGGTGTGGAATCAAGGTTTTACAAAATTGTATCAAACCATAGCCAATGATTTTGTGTATGCAAACCCAAACGATTTAATGATTTTCCCAGATAATCATGACATGAGTCGTTTCTTCACCCAACTTCACGAAGATTATGGGAAATTCAAAAATGGCATGGCGTTTTTGTTAACGACCAGAGGTATTCCACAAATTTATTATGGTACAGAAATCTTGATGACAAACCCTAAAAGTGATGCTCATGGAGAAATCAGAAGTGATATGCCTGGCGGTTGGGCTGGTGATAGTAAAAATGTTTTCACCGAAACAAATATGACTCCAGCAGAAATTGAAGCCAAAAAATTTGTAAGTACTTTATTGAAATGGCGAAAAAATGCACCTGTAATTCATTCAGGGAAATTAAAACATTTTGCTCCAGAAAATGGATTTTACGTACAATTCAGATATAACGACAAACAAAAAATCATGGTTATTCTGAATAAAAATCAAGAAGCCAAAACTTTAGAAATGAGTAAATTCAAAGAAATTTTAAAACCTAATTTCAGTGCGAGAGATATTATTAGCAATCAAACTTTTGAAGTAAATGGTAGCCTTACTATCGCTCCCAACAATCCACTTGTTTTAGAAATCTTCGAAAAATAAATACTCTTTCATAATACTTCTCTGTGTTTTTACGCTAAAGTTCAAATACAGAGAAGCATTATGAACAAAATCTTCCCCTCCTTTCTCCCCTTTTTCTGCATTCATTGATTAATCATTCTTTCATTAAAAATCACGATTTATACATTCTGGAATAAGCATCAATTTTGCTGTTTTTTCATTTATCTTTGTGTAATTACTAAAATCGGTTATCAATAAAAAATATTTTTTTAACGTTTAAATAGAATTTTGCTCATTAGTTTTTCAAAAATTTACATTTGACAAATTCAAAAGAAATCCAATCTCATTATAATCACTTAACAAATGGTAAATAAAGACTTTAATTTTCATTTTACTCACATTTAAAAAAATTTACCTCTTTATATTTGATTACAAGCTAAATGTACCTAACCCAAAAACTTCAGTATTTCTTTTTAATTTTTATTCTTTCTATTGGCTTTCAGTCGAAAGCACAAGTATTGCCTTTGAGTCGCACAGACTCAGGTAGAATATTACAATATCAATCACAGTACGAAAACTATTTGAATGCCAACAATTTCAAAGAAGCCTCAAGAATGATGAATGAAATTGGCTTCATTTATTGGAATTATAATCAATACAAAAGGGCCATTTCATTTTATGAAAAGAGTTTGAAATTGAATGGAAATATCGAAAACAGCAATGGCATTGCCATGATTCATAATAATTTGGGAATGCTGTACGCTGATGCAGAAGAATATGACAAAGCACTCAGTCATTTCACTCAGACCTTAGCAGCCCGCAGAGCTCAGAAAGAGCCATTCAGTATTATTTCTTCTTTAATTAATCGTTCTGTAGTTTATAATAATATCAAAAAGTATAACCAGTCAATCAATGATTTGCAGGAAGCATTGAATTTAGCCCGTGAGTTGAACGACATCAAACAAATGGCAAGTACTTATGCCATGCTGAGTGAAACTTATGAAAAAGCTGGTAATGTTGACGAATCTTTGAAGTACTTTAGTTTGTATAAATCCTTTCATGACCAATTACAGAAAAAAGAAGTAAACAAACTCGCCAGTGATTTAGAAGCCGAAAGTTTGAAAAAACAATTGGCAGAATCTATCGCAAAAACCAAAGAATTAGAGCTTGAAAAAAATGAAATTAAGCTAAAAGAAAGTGGTAAACAACTTCAAAATGCAAAGCAAAAAAACATAAATCTTTATCAGGATTTAACCAATGCTGAAATGATTGTTGGCTTACAAAAACGAGATTTAATTATTGAAAAAGCCAATGCAGAAGTAGCTGAAGCTAAAAATTTAGTATTAGAAAAAGAGAAAAGCTACGTTTATATCATTGCGGGAATCATTACTTTTTTTGTATTAATGGTTGCGACAATTGTGTATTTGAATAGCCGAAAGATTAAAGCTCAAAATCAACAATTACATCAACAAAATCTTGCAATTGCGGCACAAAAAGAACAGCTGACGATTTCAAATGATGTAAAAAACAAGATTTTCTCAATCATTGCACATGATTTACGTGGACCAATTGCTTCACTACAGAGCTTTTTTGAAATTATTGAAGAAGATTATTATGAAGAAATCCCTGAAGATTTAAGAGATATTTTGAGTCAACTTAAAAATGGAAATGCACAAATCTCAACGATTTTAGATAATTTACTAAACTGGGCAAAAACACAAATGTCTGAGCTAAAACCTAAGATTCAGGAAGTAAATATTTTTGATTTAGTCGATGAAAATATCAAATTGCTACAACGTTTGGCAGAAGGCAAAGAAATCACACTTGTGAATGAAATTCCTACAGATTTAACGGCATCATCTGACCTTGAGATGACGAAAATTGTTTTCAGAAACTTGCTACAAAATGCCATTAAATTCACTAAGAAAAAGGGAATTATTAAAGTTCAAGTCAATCCAAATGTTGATACAGGAAAAGTAGAAGTAGTTGTGATAGACAGTGGCGTAGGCATGAGTGAAGAAAAAGTAAATACTTTATTTAACTTAAAAAGTAATAAATCAACTTATGGAACGAATAACGAAAAAGGTACTGGATTAGGCTTAGTACTTTGCAACGATTTCATCAGAATTTGCGGAGGAAAACTTAAAGTAACCAGTGAATTAAATATTGGAACCACTATTACCGTAACCTTGAATAAAAAACATGATGCTTAAAAACATTTTTACAGCAATGATTTTGCTTGTTTTGGCTTTCTCAGCCACAGCACAAACCAGTAAACCTAAACATTATACCGATACGACTTCAGGTAAATTGTATTGGAACAAAAAATTGCCAGTTTATATTTGGGTTTCAACCACACCAGACCATGCTGAGGAATTATTGAATAAATCACCCAACCAAAAGTATTCTGTGCCGTTTTATTTGGATACAGAAGGTGTGAACTTTATTCGTTCAAAAAATGCCGTTGACCCAGAAACTAAAGCAATGGTTGAACCTCCGCAAGAAGTAAAACTAGAGATTTATGCCGACGGTATTGCACCCGAAACAGGCATTACTTTATTCAATGGTTCAAAAAAATATGTGAATGCTTCTGGAAAAGTATTCTTTGGACCTTTTGTAAATTTCAATTTATTGGCGAGTGATAAAACCAGTGGTGTAGAAACTGTATTTTACACAATCAACAACAGCCCTTTTGAAGTATATAAATCTGAAAAAAGATTGTCAACTCAGGGCAACTATGTGCTAAAGTATTATGCTACCGATAATGTCGGTAACGCTAGTCAGATGCAACAAGAAAGCTTTACTGTCGATAATACGCCTCCTTTCACCAATTTGAATGTAAATGGAATTACTGACGATAAAGCAATTTCTTATACCAGTAAATTGTATTTCAATACAGAGGATAGCATTTCAGGTTTAAAAGGCACTTTTTATAAGTTCGATGACGGTGCTTTACAACCTTACGATGGGAAAAGCATTCCTTTTGTATTTCTTCCAGAAGGAAAACATACTTTGTTTTATTATTCTACAGATAATGTAAATAATCAGGAAAAAGAAAAAAGATTTGATTTCTTCTTAGATAAAAGTTCTCCTTTGATGGCAACGGATATACTTGGAGATAGATATATCGCCAATAATACCATTTATTTCTCTGGAAAAACCAAGCTTAAATTAACAGCTATCGACAATAAAGTTGGTGTAAAAGAAGTAAAATACTCTATTGATAATCAACCATTTGTGAGCTATACTAATCCGTTTTACTTACCAAGTATTTCTGGAAATCATAACATCAGATATTATTCTATTGATAATCTGAATAACCAAACTACTAGCTTAGCTGGCATTGGCTACGAAGAATTTAAACATAATGTAAGTAAAGTTTATGTTGACTTAACGGGTCCAAATCTTCAACATGAAATCATCGGCGATATCGTAACAAGAAGAGATACCATGTTACTTGGACCAAATAACTTTATCCAATTAAAAGCAACTGATCCAGAATCTGGTTTACAAAAAATCACTTATAGTTTTGATGGAAAGTTAATTGAAAATGATTATTCGAAACCAATCAAGATGACAGAAAAAGGTGTTCATAAATTTGAATACTTTGGTTATGATAATGTAAACAATAGAAATGTTGCTTCGTTTGTATTCGTAAGTGATATTGAAGGACCAGAACTTTTCAACTTCTTTACAGTTGGTAGTATTAACACAACCAAGCAAGGAGTAGAAGTTTATCCAAAAACAGTTGGCTTTACACTTGCAGGAACAGATGTAATGGCGGGCTTAAAATCAATCACTTATAGTATTAATGGACAAGCGCCTAAAATATATCTGAATACCATTAATGGATTCAAAGCCAATACAAAGTATCATGTAAAAATTACTGGAACAGATTATTTAGGAAACCAATCGTTCAAAGAAGTAACATTTATGACTGGCAAGTAATTGTTACATTTACATAAAAAAAGCCCTTTTCAATATCTGAAAAGGGCTTTTTTTATGTTTAAATTTATCCTTTATTCCTTTGTTTCTTCCTCTGTTAAATTAAACTGAATACCTTCATAAATATCTTCTAAAGTAATAGAAGTATCAAATAATGGAAACTCTATTTTATCATTTAGTTGGTCTATGAAATTAAATTCAAAGGTTGAAGTAGCCTCTTTGCGACGATAAAATTCAACCAAATGTAAATTTTGATGCACCATCAAATAATATTGTAGCGATGGCAAAGCTGTATATTGTCTGAATTTCTTATTTCTATAAACTTCTTCCGTACTTTCAGAAAGTACTTCAGCAATCAAAACAGGTTCAGTTACATGACGAATATCTTTTACCGTATTAGATGCAGTAATAACTAAATCGGGATAACGGTAAATTCTTCTTTCATGAACAATTGTCCTTACATCATGAGTAAAGATACGAAAACCTTTTTTTCGTAATTCTTTGCGTAAGGTTGCTGAAATATTGCCAGCAATTTCATTGGCATCTAAAGTTTCTCCAGGCATAGGAATTAATATCCCGTCTTCAAATTCATGACGGATTTCTGAGTGATTTTCGATTTCGAAATACTCCTCAACGCTATATATTCGTGCTGAAACTTCTACTAAATCGCTCATCGTAGATTGAAAATAAAATAGATTGAAAATAAAAAAGTTTATGAGTATAAGGTTAACGAGATAAAACTCTCTAAACTTTAAACTCATAAACTAAATTAATGATTTATGCTGAAAATTACAATACTAACCTAATACGACCGGTCCCGCTTGATTAATACCGGAAACATAACATTCTGAGCCGATACCTACTTTGGCAAAACCATCTTGCATAGCTTTTCCAACTCTGTTGGCAGTAAACAAATCTTTAGACAAAGCAAACATCGAAGGACCAGATCCAGAGATAGAACAGCCTAAAGCACCATTTTCCAATGCTGCATTTTTAACATCATCAAACTGTGGAATTAAAATCGAGCGGATTGGTTCGATGATAACATCAACCAAACTTCTTGAAATTAAATCATAGTCTGGCAACATAAAACCAGCTACTAAACCTGCAACATTTCCCATTTGAGTAATGGTATTTTTCAAAGAAATTTCTCTTTTCAAAATATTACGAGCGTCCTTAGTATTTACTTCAATATGCGGATGAACAATCGTAGCATACAATTCTTTTGGGGTACGCAATTGAATAATATCCAAAGGATCGTAAGAACGAATTACAACAAAACCACCCATCAAACTCGGTCCAACGTTGTCGGCATGAGCAGACCCACAAGCGATAAATTCGCCTTCCATGGCAAAAGGTAATAACTCTTTTTGAGATAAAGGTTTTCCCAATAATTCATTTGCCGCAAAAACTCCTGCTACCGCCGAAGCCGCCGATGAACCTAAACCAGAGCCAAGTGGCATAAGCTTTTTAAGCTCCATCTCAAAACCTTGACCAGTTTCGCCGATAGCCTCCAAAAATTTAATAATCGCAATACCAGCCGTATTTTTCTCAGCTGCCAAAGGTAAACGACCTTCGTCTCCTTCAATTTTTAAAATTTTGACACCTTTTGTATCAGATTTTCTTAATATAATTTCGTCACCCGGATTATCAACCGCAAAACCGAAAATATCAAAACCACAAGCCACATTAGCCACCGTAGCAGGGGCAAATACTTTTATTGAATTTGTCATATAATCAAAGACCTGCTTGTTTCAAAAGCTGATCCAATTCATTATCATTAATATTCTCTTGTTCACTTTTATCATAAATCGTCAAGAGATAAATAGTTTCATTTATAATTTTCACACAAGTAATTACTCTTGCACCACCCGATTTCCCTTTTCTTTTAGCAGCAATTGACATTCTAACTTTGTAGCAATCTTTACCTATCGAAACTCCTTGAAAAGCATTCTCTTCCAAAGAATTTAATAGCTTTTCAAAGTCAACATCAATAGACTTATACTTCTTGGAAAGTGGCTTGAAAGCTTTTTTAAACGAAGAGAGAATAACGATTTTCATAAGTTTTCACTTCTAAGTTCTGCCAAAAAATCACGAGCAGATTGCAACTCAATCTTTCCTTGTTGATGCAAATCTACTTGTGCCAATGCCTCTTTCAAGTCTTCCACAAACTCCTTTTGCTTAGTATTAAGTTTCTTTTTAGATTTCTTAATACTGTTATCTTCCTTTACTTGAAAGTGCAAAGTCTTCGCTAATTCTTGAATCAACGAGATATGTTTGGGCTGAACATTTTCTAAAATAAGGTTCATAATCGTAAGGTTTTTAACTTTAATTAAGCCAAATAACTCCCAATCGCCACAATATCTGCAAATACGCCCGAAGCGGTTACTTCTGCTCCAGCTCCTGGGCCTTTGATGACCAATGGGCGGTCATGATAACGTTTTGTGGTGAATGAAATCACGTTGTCGGCTCCGTCCATCATATAAAATGGATGAGATTTTCCTATACTTCTTACACCAATTGTAATTTTGTTATTTTCTAAAGTAGCAATAAATCTTAATACTTCGCCTTTGGCTTCGGCTTCGTTGACCATCGCTTCAAAATAACTATTCGATACTTCCAATTCCTTGAAGAAATCTTCTACGGTTGGAGCTTTTTCACAGTTTTCTGGCAATAGTTTCAAAATTTCTACATCTTCTGGTTCAAGACGTAAACCGATTTCTCTTCCTAAAATCAAAATTTTACGGGCTACATCCATTCCACTTAAATCTTCTCGTGGGTCTGGTTCTGTATAACCTTTTACTTTGGCTTCACGAACAATGTCGGCAAATTTTACGCCCGCTTTGAAATTATTGAAGATATAAGATAAAGTACCAGAAAGTACTCCCTCGATTTTCTCAAATCTATCGCCAGAAGCAATCAAGCCTTGCAAAGTATTGATGACAGGTAAGCCTGCTCCTACATTGGTTTCATACAAGAACTTTACTCCTTTTTTCAAAGCTGTTCTGTGCAACAAAGCATAGTCTTCGTAACGCCCAGAATTGGCTACTTTATTTGGCGTAACTACCGAAATATTGGCTTCAAAAAGTCCTAAGTAATAGTTATGGATTTCTTTATTCGCAGTACAATCTGCAAAAATTGAATTTGGTAAATTCAATCGTTTTGCTTCTTCTACAAATGCCCAAATTTCTGCTGTTTTACCTTTTGAATCACGTTCTTCTTCCCAATTTTCCATCGGAATTCCTTGTGCATCAATCAACATTTTCTTAGAATTCATTACTCCTACCAAATTAATCTTCAAGGCTTTATACTTTGAAAGGTAATTTTCTTGTCCTTGTAATTGCTCTAACAATGCTTTTCCTATCAAACCTGTTCCTACTAAGAAAAGGTTCAAGGTTTTTGCTTGCGAGAAGAAGAAAGAATCATGAATGACATTCAGTGCTTTTGAAATATCTTTCTTTTCAATGACTACTGAAATATTCAACTCCGACGAACCTTGTGCTGTGGCAACAATATTGATACCATTTTTCCCTAAAACAGAAAATAATTTACCACTCACACCTGTGTGATGACGCATTCCCTCACCCACAACAGCAATTACTGAAAGGTTTTCTTGAATATCAATGCCTTCTACATCGCCATCAGCAATTTCAGCTTTGAATTCTTCTTCCAATAATGCTTTTACAGATGCTGAAGCTGATGGTTCAATCGCAAAACAAATAGAGTGTTCGGATGAAGCCTGAGAAATCAAAATCACTGAAATTTTATGCTTCGCTAAAACCGTAAATAATTTTGCTGAAACTCCAGCAACACCAATCATACCCGAACCTTGTAAATTGACCAAAGCCAAATTATCAATTGAACTGATACCTGTAATGATATACTCAGATGTTTCGGCACTGCGGTTTACGACTGTTCCTACAAAATCTGTATTAAATGTATTGAGAACCCTAATTGGGATATTTTTTGTAAAAGCTGGTTGTAACGACGGCGGGTAGATTACTTTCGCCCCAAAGTGTGTCAATTCCATCGCCTCCGCATAAGTAATCGTCGGAATGGTAAAGGCGTTTTTCACTTTACGTGGGTCGGCCGTCATCATGCCATCTACGTCTGTCCAGATTTCAATTTCTTCGGCATCTAATGCGGCTCCGAAAATCGAACCTGTATAATCAGAACCTCCACGCCCTAATGTTGTCGTTTCCCCTTTTTCTGTTGAACCAATAAAGCCTGTAATCAATTGAAGCGATTTTGTTTTAGCAAAATGCTCTTGAATCTGGCGATTGGTTACTTCAAAATTCACGGCTGCCATACCAAAGTTAGCATCAGTTCTGATTACTTTTCTGGCATCTAAAAACTGACAATCTACGCCTTGTGCATGCAAAATTTCATGAATTAATGTCGTTGAAAGTCGTTCTCCAAAACTTACAATTAAGTCGGATGTTCGAGCTGAGATTTCACGAATCAAAGAAACACCTTTCAGTAAATCTTCTAACTCATTAATAATGGTACGAATGTTAGCAAATACTTTCGACTGGGCTTTAACGTCAATTAATGCACGTACAACTGTGAAATGACGGTCTTCAATCTCTTTAATTAAGTCAAAGTAAGTGGTATCTCCTACCGACGCTAAATCTCCTGCTTTCAATAATTGGTTGGTAACACCACCCATTGCTGAAAAAACTGCTGCAACTTGTTCACCTTTAGCTTGTTTGCCTTTGATGATACCTAACACCGCTTGGATACTTTCAGTAGTACCACAAGAAGTTCCTCCGAATTTTAATACTTTCATTTTGTTTCTGAACAGGTTTCTCCTATTCTTGCTTAGATTATCTGCTTTACAACAGCAGGTTTTATTTATTATATTTTTTATTGTATTATGTGCTAAATATACCTCTGGAGGGATTATTTTTTTGATTTATCTTCTACTTCTATTAAAAACCATTTATTGTCAATCTTCTTGAATTTATGTAAAACTCTTGCATCAATGTTTTTTACATTTAGTTCAAAAATAACATTGATGCTATCTTTTTTTACATAATCTATTTTCAAAAACTCCTTAGCGTTATTTTTGGAATCTACAATCAGATTGTAATCTCCTAATTCTTTCCAACCTTGTTTAGTAATGTAATTAGTAGTTCCATTCGTTGAAATATTTTTCAATGGAAACTTTACATTATTCATTTGAAGTGTTGAATCAACATAAAACTTATTAAAAAATGTATCAAAATCATCATTTATACTGATGATTTTACTGTAGTAGTAGAATATAGTAAACATTATGAGTCCCAAAATAATAACAACCCATTTTAGAGGTGTTTGAACGAATATCTCCCAAGTAGTATCAAGACCATTCTCTTTCAAATATTCATCGCTTGGAAATCTCCACATAATCAAACTATTTCGAATTATTAAATTTCTCAAAAGCAAAGATACCAATTTCATCCCCTCAACCCAAAATACTACAAACAATCCTCCTCAACAATTATAATTTTATTGGAACACTACCAATATTATAAACTTGTCACATCGCTTATTTTCAATCTATAAAGCAAGTTTTTAAGTAATTTTACACGTTTTCTAATCTACATAAAAGAAAAAGCTTCACATCAAATGCGAAGCTTTTCTAATAAACCTTTACTTTTTACGTACTACCATTTATACGCAACAGTAAGAGAAACCATTCTTGGTGCGATAGGATTTACTGAGTTATCGTCATGAACATTGTAGCTCATTTCGTTCAAAATATTTGATACTTTTCCTCTCAATGAATACTTTCTAAAATTGTATCCGATACTTGCATCAATTTGCGTGTAAGCATTTACAGGAATCAATTTGAAAGCATCGTTAGCAACAGTTAATCTTGTTGAGCGACCAGCAACTCTTTCGCCAAAATACATGGCAGTTAAACCAAGATTCAAGCCTTTTAATTTTGTGTCAGAGAAAGTATAGTAGATACTTGCGTTCGCTGTGTGATTTGGATTATATCTCAACAAACTTCCAACAATATAAATGTTACTTGCAGTATATTTTGTTTCGTTGTAGCTATAACCTGCTAATAATGAGAACCCTAAGAAAGGTTTACTTTTCAAGTCAACTTCAACACCTTGGCTTGTTACTTCGCCAGCTAATTCTTTGATGTTTGTATTACTGTTGGCTTTTCCGTCTTTATCAACTAATGCTGTTTGAGCCAAATTACTGTTCTTGATTTGGTAAACTGTAACGTTTGCCGATACTAAACCATTGAATAATTCATTTTTCATCCCCAATTCTACTTGGTCAATCAATGATGGTTTCAAAGCTGTTCCGTAAATATCAACACCAGTATTCAACGTAAATGAATTTGAATAACTACTGAAGAATGCCATTTTCTTATTTGGTTGATACACTAAACCTAAACGTGGAGAAAGTGCATCATCATAAGCAGAAGACTCAGTAGTTGCATTCGTTCTTACTGTTAATACCGAACTTTTTGTTTCTTGGTAACTGTAACGCAAACCAGCTAAGAATTTGAATTTATCAGAAATACTTACTAAATCTTGTGCATAAACACCTACACGATTTACGGGTGCAGTAGTGATTGTATTCACTGCCAAGTTTGGTCTATCGCTACGTTTGTCAATAATTTCTGAATTGAAAACATTGATTGTATCATAAACAGCCGCAGTAAATGAAGTAGTTTTAGTATCGTAACTATCAACATCAGTACCAATCAACACATTATGTCCGATTTTTCCAGTTTTAAACTGACCTGTTAAATCAACTTGCCCCATCAAGTATTTTTCATCTACTTCCGAACGTTGGATACTTCTCACTAATCTACCATCGGCAGCAATCGTTGTTGGACGAGTTGTAGCAAATAATTCACTTTGGTAAGCTCTATAAGCAGCTGTTCCAGATATTTTCCAATTATTACTGATTTGGTGATTTATTGTAACATTGGCGGTTTGTTGTTTGATATCAAAGTATGACCATTTTACGCCAAGGAATTTTTCACGAGGTAAGTTTGTGATTACATAATTGATAGCCCCAACTCCAAAGTCAGCTGTTCTACGGTCTTTCATATAATCGCCTTCCAAAATGATTTCTGTTTTATCACTCAATTTGAATAATAAAGAAGGGTTCACATACACTCTTTCAGAATTCACATTTTCACGGAAACTTTCGCCATTTTCATAAGTACCATTGATACGATACGCTACTTTTTTACTTCCGAGTACAGAACCGTACAAGTCAACAGTAGGCTTATAAAAATTATATGAACCCAAACGCATTGAAACCGAACCACCTGATTCAAATTTTGGCTTTTTGGTGACCAAATTTAAAATACCACCTGCTGCAACGTTTCCGAATAAGATAGCAGTACTTCCTTTCATAATTTCTACTTTTTCGATAGAAGACATTTCTGGTAAAGTTCCATTGAAATATCTAGCACCATTTTTAAAAGTATTTGAACTACCAAAAGCAAAACCACGACCAGCAATTTCTTCCTGATAACCACCCGTACTACCCATGATATACACACCGTTTGCATTCATCAGGGCATCACTTAAACGTAATACTTGTTGGCGTTCCAACACTGTTCTGTCAATTGTGGCAACAGCTTGTGGCAAATCCATTGGTTTAATGTCAATTTTACCAATACTTACTGTTTTCTCATTAGCAGACTGTACACCCATTACAGTTACTTCTGATAATTCGTTTGAACCTTCTTCTAAAGAAAAATTAACTTCACTTACAGCACCAGCTTTAACATTTACTTTACTTTCTAAGGTTTTCAAACCTACAAATTGCATAACAAGTGTTGCTTCGCCTGTTTTAACATTTTTAAGCAAAAACTCTCCATCTTCATTTGAGATTGTTCCTTGCTTTGAATCCTTGATACTAATATTTACAAATTGAATAGCATCACCACTTTTATCAGTTACTTTACCTTTAATACTTCCAGTTTGAGCAAAAGCAGCTACATTCCCACTAATCATTAAAATAATTACTAAGTAGAAATTTTGAATAGATTTTTTCATTTTATTGTTTTATTTGGACTAATTCTAAGCAATTGGTCAAAAAAAATGTGGAATATTTTTAATTGCACTATACTGACTTCTATTTATGTAATATCTAAGTCATTAATGAAAATTGATTAATAAGGGTTGGTTTAGAGGTAATTCAATATCCTAATATTTTAAAATCCTTTGATTATCATTTTATCGCTTTACTTAATTGATTGTTTAGCGACACAAAATTATTAGCTATTTAGACTAAATACAAACAAATACGTAATTTTATTTAGACTGGATTTAAACAACAGTCAATAAATATCTAAAAATCAAAAGATTATCTTGTTTAGATATTCCTATTTTATCATCATTAAGGAAGTATTTCCTATCTACATGTTGGTTTTAGCGAGATAAATTAACCCAGAATTAACCCTCTGTTAACAAACTTCTTTTTTATCGAACATAGTTTTGCAGAAAAAAAAGAAATGAAAAAAACATTACTCTCCCTTTCCCTCTTACTAACATCCCTATTGTTGAGTTGCGATAAAAACGAAGAAGAATTTTTCGTGAATGAAGATGCTGCAACATTTGCAGAAATCGGAAGTATCGATATTGGTGATGTTGGTGCAGCCGAGATTTCGGCTTACGATCCACAAACAAAACGTTTATTTGTAGTAAATAATGGAACGGTCAACAAAATTGATGTCATTGATTTTGCAGACCCAACCAATATGAAAGTAATTGGTTCGATTAGCATGACTCCTTATGGTGGAGCAGTAAATAGCGTTGCCGTTTCAAATGGTAAAGTAGCAGCAGCCATCGAAGCTTCAGATAAACAAGCAAATGGTAAAGTTGCGGTATTCAATACTTCAGATTACAAAGAAGAAAAAGTAATTACTGTTGGAGCTTTGCCAGATATGATTACTTATTCTCCAGATGGTAATTTAATTCTTACCGCCAACGAAGGTGAACCCAATGCAACTTACACAAATGACCCTGTAGGTTCAATTTCTATCATTGCAGTTAATAATAATTATGCCGTAACAACGATTGATTTCGCTGGCTTTGCAAGCCAACAAACGGCTTTAATGGCAAAAGGATTAAGAATTTTTGGATTAAATACCACTTTTGCCAAAGATATTGAACCTGAATATATTGCGGTTTCTGACGATTCAAAAACTGCTTGGGTTACTCTACAAGAAAACAACGCCATTGCAAAATTAAATCTTGAAACAAAAACGATTACTGCTATCCTACCACTCGGTTTCAAAGATTATGATGTTGACGGTAATACAGTTGATATTAGCGACAGAGATAACGCCGTTGCATTAGGCAAATGGAAAGTAAAAGGAATGTATCAACCAGATGCCATTGCTTTTATACAACATGCTGGAATTCCTTACTTATTTACTGCTAACGAAGGTGATGCCAGAGAGTATGATGCCTTTGCTGAAATTAAAAGAGTAAGTGCCATGAAATTAGACCCAACTGCTTTTCCAGATGCAAGTTTTATTCAAGCAACAAAAGCTGGAAGATTGAACGTAACCACAACTTTAGGAGATACTGATGGAGATGGAGATTATGATTTTCTTTATTCTTTAGGCGCACGTTCTTTCAGTGTTTGGAATGGAAACGATGGCGCTTTGGTGTTTGACAGCAAAAATGAGTTAGATACTAAAGTGATTGCTGCAAATTTATATGATGATACAAGAAGTGACGATAAATCTATTGAACCAGAAGGCATCACAATTGGTACTGTTGGCAATAAAAAAGTAGCATTTGTAGGAATGGAAAGAGTGGATGCTGTAGCTGTTTATGATGTAACAATCCCAACAAATCCTGTTTTCTTACAAATTTTAAAATGTGGTGATGCACCAGAAGGTGTTTTATTTATTCCTGCTAAAAATAGTCCAACACAAAAAAGTTTGTTGGTTGTAAGTAGCGAAAACGATGGCGTAATCAAGGTTTACAAGCCAAATACCCTATAATTTTACTGAGTCTCTAAATATTTTTCTTGAAATCCATACTTTTAGTGAAAGCTAATTGTATGGATTTTTTGCTATGTTTTGATTAAATATCGTTCAGATTTAAACCCATTCAACAAACTTTTTGTTTTATATTTATACTATGCGAAAAAAATCGCAAAATAATACTCATCAATCCAAAATCAAATATGCTTGGCTATCGTTTTTCAGAATATATTCCACAGGAAACCGAAGACGGCAAAAAAGCCAAATTCGACCAGCTTTTAGATATTTTTAATCAATTAGTAACCATGACAGCAGGGAATGTTTCCGAAGCTTTAACATGGTTAACATCTTTAGACAAACAATATAATCTTACTGACGAATCTTACGGAATCGCTGACTTCATCGAAGACTTAAAAGTCAAAGGCTATATTAAAGAGGAAAAAAACGAAGAAGGCGAGCAAGAACAAATACTTACTTCAAAAGGCGAACAAAGTATTAGAAAGCAATCTTTGGATGAGATTTTCGGTAAGTTAAAGAAAACAGGTTCAAACGGAAATCATAGAACGCCTTATCAAGGAACAGGCGATGAAAATAATACAGATAGAAGAGAGTTTCAATTTGGCGACGCAATGGATCAAATTGCGATGACGGAATCCATCAGAAATGCCCAAATTAACAATGGCGTTGAAAGTTTTATGCTTACTGAAAACGATTTAGAAATCGTTGATAAAGAATATAAAGCACAAACTTCAACTGTTTTGATGATTGATATTTCACATTCTATGATTTTGTATGGCGAAGACAGAATTACTCCTGCTAAAAAAGTTGCGATGGCAATGGCAGAATTAATCATGACCAAGTACCCAAAAGATACTTTAGATGTGATTGTTTTTGGAAACGATGCTTGGCAAATACAGGTAAGAGATTTACCATATTTAGAAGTTGGTCCATATCATACCAATACTGTAGCTGGTTTAGAACTCGCTATGGATTTGTTGAGAAGAAGAAAGAATAAAAACAAACAGATTTTTATGATAACCGACGGCAAACCTACTTGTTTAAAAGAAGGAATTCGTTATTATAAAAATTCATTTGGTTTAGATAAAAAAATATTAAACAAAACGTTAACCTTGGCGGCACAATGCCGTCGTTTAAAAATTCCAGTAACAACTTTTATGATTGCTCGTGACCAATACTTAAAAGAATTCGTTCAAGAATTCACCAAGATAAATAATGGGCGGGCATATTATTCATCTTTAAAAGGACTCGGCGAGTTTATTTTTGAAGATTATGAAAAAAATAGAAAGAAAGGTGTGAGGTAAATAAGAGTTATGAATTATTAGTGATGAATGTTGAGTTTAAGGCTCTAACATCCAATACTTTAATTTATAATCCACATCTTTAAACCCCAAAAATTTCAGAAATCATGAATTTAAAACCCATTTATATAGCCGCTGAAAAGCACGAAGCCTACTTACAGTGTATTGACCACGAAGCAAAGGCTAAAATTTCACCCTACAGAGCCCAAGGCGAACCATTTTCAAGAGATTTGTTTGTAGCAAAATCTTATGATGATGAAAATTATGCAGAAGCATATTCAGAAGTACTCAGGTTAAAAATGAAAGGGCAAAATATACAAAATAGAGATGTTCTGGGTTTCATTGCAAACCGAAGTTATGGTTCAGCAAGCTTGAACAAAAAGAATCTTTCTCACTTAAAATAAATCTCATTTTTCATAAGATAAAATAGCATAATGTCATACAAAACCATCGATTCAACAGCAATTTTAAACATTCACACACTTGGTCAATTAAAAGCTTCTGGCTATCAACCAAAGTCAATAAAAGATGAATTAAGAGATAATTTAATTGTAAAAATTAAAAACAAAGAAAACGTTTTTGAAGGAATTTGGGGCTATGAAGACACCGTAATTCCTGATATTGAAAGAGCAATACTTTCTCAACACCATATCAATCTGTTGGGTTTACGAGGACAAGCCAAAACTCGTATTGCTCGTTTAATGGTGAATTTATTAGACGAATATATTCCTGTGGTAAAAGGTTCTGAACTGAATGATGACCCAATGCAACCACTCTCTCGTTTTGCGAAAGATTTAATCGAAGAACATGGCGATTTAACACCTGTTACTTGGATGCACCGAAACGACCGTTATACAGAGAAATTAGCAACGCCAGATGTTTCTGTAGCCGATTTAATTGGAGATGCCGACCCAATCAAAGCAGCTACACTTCGTTTGCCTTATTCAGATGAAAGAGTAGTGCATTTTGGATTGATTCCACGCTCGCATCGCTGTATTTTTGTGATTAACGAATTGCCCGATTTACAAGCACGTATTCAGGTTTCTTTGTTTAACATTTTACAAGAAGGTGACATTCAAATTCGTGGTTTCAAAATTCGTTTGCCTTTGGATTTGCAATTCGTTTTTACTGCCAATCCAGAAGATTATACCAATCGTGGTTCAATCGTAACGCCATTGAAAGACCGTATTGATTCGCAGATTGTAACGCACTATCCAAAAACTTTAGAAATCGGTAAAAAGATTACTTTACAAGAAGCGAAACTCAAAGGCGAACAAGAAGAATTAGTAACGACTAATCACATCATGGACGATTTGATTGAGCAAATTGCGATTGAAGCTCGTTCTTCTGAATTTGTTGATGCTAAATCAGGTGTTTCGGCACGTATGACGATTTCTGCTTATGAAAATTTGATTTCATCTGCTGAACGAAGAGCCTTAATCAATGGTGAAGACAAAACTTATGTGCGTGTTGCCGATTTAATTGGCGTTATTCCAGCCGTTTGTGGCAAAGTAGAATTGGTTTACGAAGGCGAAGTAGAAGGGCCGGTAATTGTTGCTCAGAATTTGGTTGGAAAAGCTATCAGAGCTCAATTCTTGAATTTTTTCCCAGATCCAGAAAAAATAAAGAAAGCGGCTAAAGATAAAGCAGGGAAAAATCCTTATAAACCCATTATTGACTGGTTTATGGATGGTAACATCATGGATATTTTAAATGATTGTTCTGATAATGAGTACTCTGCTCGTTTAAGAACAATTGAAGGCTTAGATGATTTAATCGAAAAAGTGTATCCAGCCATTCAAGGAAGAGAAAAGTTATTTATGATGGAATTTGTCTTGCACGGTTTATCAGAATTCTCAATCATTTCTAAAAAGAACCTTGAAAAAGGACTTCAATTTAAAGACTTAACTGATTCACTTTTCGATTTAGATAAGTTCAAATTTGATGATGACGAAGAAGATTATAAGTAAGTATTAGAAAAAGAGCTTGACAAAATAAAATTGTCAAGCTCTTTTTAATTTATGCCTTTGGATGTGCTTGTTCGTAAATTTTCTTAATCTTTTCCATTGAATTATGCGTATAAACTTGTGTTGCTGAAAGCGACGCATGTCCCAATAAATCTTTAATGGCATTCAAATCTGCACCATTATTTAACAAATGCGTAGCATAAGAATGTCGTAAAATATGAGGTGATTTTTTCGACAATGTGGTGACTAAAGACAAGTATTTTTTGGTAATTCTTTGGATTAAAACTGGATAACTTTTCTCTCCTTTATCCGTAATAATCAAATATTCATTTCCTAAATTTTCAGCATTTTTATAAGATTGATATGCCTGAATCAAATTAACCAACTGCTGATTGATTGGAATAATTCTTTGTTTATTTCGCTTCCCTAAAACAGTAAGCGTTCTACTGTAAAAATCAATATCACTTTCTTTCAATTCAATCATTTCAGAAAGACGCATTCCTGTGCCATAGAGCAATTCTAAAACCAATTTATCACGTACTCCCATAAAATCTTGTGTAAATTCCACATCATCCAGCAAAGTATCTAATTCCGTTTCACGCACAAAAGAAGGAATGGTTTTCTGGGTTTTCATAGCAGAAACCTTAAACATTGGGTCTTTTTCAATGATTTTTTTCCTGAGTAAAAACTTATAGAAAGTTCTGAGTGTCGCAATTTTACGATTGATTGAACGATTTTCTACTTTTGCTTCAGCCAAAGAAACAATCCATGAACGAATCATCTGAAAATCTGCCAATTGTGGATGTTCAAATTCGTAAGATTTCACCAAATACTCCGTAAACTGCTTCATATCAGAACGATAAGCCGTTACAGTATGTTCGCTACTTCGCTTTTCAAATTGAATATATTTGATGAAAAAATCGATAATTTCTGGCATTTAATTCTTGGGAGTTTACAAAATTGAGATACTTATCATTCATAATTTACAACAAAGCTACTAAAAACAAAAACGTCTGAACAAACTATGTTTATTCAGACGTTTTTTATGATGCTGACGGTTATCGGCTTAATTCACGATTAAATTGATAACAAAATACTTCTGTTATTTAAAAATAAATCAATCTATGAACTATGCTTCTTCGTTACCGTACATTCTTTGTTTGTATGACGCACGAATGATTTCAGTACGACGGCCAATTGATGGTTTCTCAAATGCCGCACGTTTACGAAGTTGCTTTACAACGCCAGTTTTTTCAAATTTTTTCTTGAATCTTTTTAACGCTTTGTCGATTGACTCGTTTTCTTTAATATTGATAATCAGCATATTATTTTGTTTGTTTAAAATCTTTTTTTGTAATAGAGGTGCAAAGATAAAACTTACTTCTTTAAATGTCAAGTAATTTAAGCAATAATTGCCTGATTGATGAGAGGTTGTAGCTACATTTAGCTCTTTTTTTGTCTCATAATTATATTTATATTAGCAATATCTTCCTTTATTCTTATTTTTTAATCAATAAGTCTTAATTATAGACAAGTAAAGATTTCACTAAATCTTCTTATGGCTTTGAATCAGATTTTATTGAGTAACCATAAGGCATTTCCTATAAAATCGGTCTTGTGATTATACCTTGTTCTCTTGTAAAAGAATTGATGGAAATATCTAAGCCTGATTTTATTAAAATTATTTCAAAAAAGGATAAATCATACAGACCAAATGTTTAGGTTTATCATATTTTTATCTTATCCAATTAATACAAACTATGACGTTATTTATTATTTTATTGTGTATTGGACTTTTAGTCCTGCTTATTACTTGGGGAAAACTTAATCCCTTTATAGCTTTCCTTATCGTTTCTATTGTTGCTGGTATCACAACAGGTATTCCTTTAAGCAGTATTGGAAAATCTTTGCAAAAAGGCGTTGGAGATATGCTAGGTTCTTTGGTAATCGTTATTGCTTTGGGTGCGATGCTTGGGAAAATTGTTGCAGAAAGCGGTGCAGCTCAGAAAATCGCTTCAGTAATGATGAAGATTTTCGGAGAAAAATACATTCAATGGGGCTTAGTTTGTACCGGTTTTATCATTGGTATTCCTCTTTTCTACAATGTAGGTTTTGTTTTGATGATTCCGCTGATATTTTCTGTAGTTAATCAATATAAATTACCTGCGGTTTACATTGGTTTGCCTATGTTAGCATCATTATCAGTTGCTCACGGATTTTTACCTCCTCACCCTTCTCCTGCGGCTTTGGTTGCTCAGTTTAATGCAGATATGGGGCTTACTTTGGTTTATGGTATCATTATCGCCATTCCTACAATCGTTATCGCTGGACCTTTTTTTTCTTTGACACTCAAAAACATTCCTTCAAAACCTTTGGAAACATTCCAAAGTAAAACACTTCCCGTAGAACAATTACCAAGTACTTTTAATAGCTTTTTCACTTCACTTTTACCCGTAATTTTATTGGCATCTACGACGTTACTATCAACATTTTTGAAAGAAAATGAATCGCTAAAATCATTTGGAGTATTTGTGGCAGATCCTTCTATTGTAATGTTGATTTCTTTACTTGTAGCAACTTTTACTTTGGGCATAAAGATGGGTACTTCTATGAAAACCATCATGTCGATTTATACCGAAGCCGTAAAAGATGTATCGATGATTGTTTTAATTATTGGCGGAGCTGGAGCTTTAAAACAAATTCTAATGGATGGTGGAGTAAGTAATGAGATTGCAATTATCCTAAAAACTTTACCATTAGACCCTTTGATTTTAGGCTGGTTAGTAGCGGCTATTATCAGAGTTTGTCTGGGTTCTGCAACTGTAGCTGGACTAACGACAGCGGGAATTATGGCACCATTGGTGGCTCAATCAGGAGTGAATCCGAACTTGATGGTTTTGTCGATTGGTGTAGGAAGTTTGATGTTCTCGCATGTAAATGACCCAGGTTTTTGGTTGTTTAAAGAGTATTTTAACCTCAGTATCAAGAATACCATTAAGTCTTGGTCGATGATGGAAAGTATCGTAGCTGTGGTGGGATTAATTGGTGTTCTGATTCTGGATGCAGTGATTTAATTATCTTCGCTGGTGTTGGATGCGACCAACACCAGCGAAAATTTATATTAAAACTCTAATTCTTTAATCGAAGTATCATCCATTAATTTCTTTACTAATTTATCGTGTTTAGAAGAACGTCCACGAATAGACCAGCTACTCACTAACAAATTGTTTTTAATTATTTGCTTTTCTCTTTTGGCTACTAAATTACACTGCTCAAAAATTGTTTCTAATTTCTTAAAACAATCAGGACTATATTCACAAACAATTCGATAATTATGAGTACGACCATACCTTTCCATGATTACTTCAAGTTTGACAAAAAGCCCTAAAACAATATAGACAACGCTAGTTCCGAGGAAAGAAAGTAAAATATGCCCATCGCCAATTGCCATTCCTAAAGATGCCGTTACCCAAATAATTGTAGCAGTTGTAAGCCCTTTTATTTTATCATCCGTTCTAAAAATTACTCCTGCACCCAAAAAACCAATTCCCGTAACCACATTGGCAGCAATACGATCTGGAGAGACAGCTATTCCCATTTTTTCAGATAAAATCGTAAAAATTGTACAACCAACTGAAATCAACGTAAAAGTTCGCAAACCCGCAGATTTACTTCGATATTCACGTTCTAAACCAATCAAAGCACCTACAACCGTAGATGCTAAGATTTTTAAAAAATCATCATTATAAAAAATGTGATTAAACAGTATTTCTAAATCACTCATTTTTTGGTTAGTGCTTTATGTATTTTTCTTTTTTGAGATGTTTTATGTACATAATTATTGGACAAAACACTAATATTTCCGTCCACTTCCAAGACTGCTAAATCAACCTTTTCGATATTTTCAACACCGTGTTCACGAATAGCAGCATTCAATTCTTCTAAAGAAAGTCCAGATTTTTGTAAAGCTTGCTCTTTAATTTTTCCTTGATATACCAACATCAAAGGTTCTCCTTGAATGATTTTACTAATGGCTTGATTACGAAACATTACTTTTTTCAAGATAAAGTTCATGACAAACAAACCTCCAGCGGCAGCAAAACCGCCGAAAAGAGAAGTATTATCACCAACCATTGCATTCTGCACAGCATTTGAAATTAAGAGAATAAAAACTAAATCAATTACAGACAATTGAGATAATTCCTTTTTGCCAAACAAACGAATAGCCGCTACGATGAATACGTAAACGGCTATTGATTTAAAAGATATAATGAGGTAATCCATTGCTTAGTTGGTCATATCGACAAGCTTTCAATTTATTTTCTACAACTACAATTTATCGGTTGCCATAACCATTCCTAAATTCAATCGAGCAACAATATCATGGATTTTAGTCAAATCTTGAACAGTTCTATCTTTCGCAATTCTCAGAATTACAGTTTCCGAACCTTTCTTTTTAGCTTCTTCACCAAGATATACTTCTAGTTCTTCAAAAGGAACAAGGTTATCATCAACGAAGTAATTATTGTTTTCATCAACGGTTAATCTAATATTCTCTTTAGTTGCCGTTTGTTGGGCAGTTGATGATTCAGGTAATAACAACTTTATAGCATCTGGACTAGCCAAGGTTGAAATCATCAAGAAGAACATCATCAAGAAAAAGAGTATATCCGCTAATGCACCAGTCTCAACTTCCGATTGTTCACGAGTACGTTTTCTTATATTCATATTTTTTCAACAATGAAGAATGAATGCTTTATTTCAGCAATCAGCCATTAAAAATTATTTAGTTGATGCTGGTTTATGCAAAATATCCAAGAAGTCGATGGCAGTAATTTCCATTTTATTCACGGCACGGTCAATCATCGTAGTTAAGATGGTATAAAAAAAGTAAGCAATAATACCCACCATCAAACCTGTAGCCGAAGTAACCATTTTCTCATAAATACCACTTGCAATCGTACTAATATCAATTTTATTCGCCACTGAAATATTGTGAAAAGTACGAATCATCCCTGAAACTGTACCTAAGAAACCAAACATTGGAGCAATTTTAGCAATGGCAGAAAGAAAACCAAGATTTTTTTCCATATTATAAATCTCTACTCTTGCAGAATTTTCAATCGCAGTTTCAATATCACGAATAGGTGAACCCAAACGGTTTAGTCCTTTTTCTAATAATCTAGCAATCGGAAATTGTGCATTCTTGCAATATGCTACAGCACCTTGTACATTTCCTGCATAAAGCATTTCACGAATAGAAAAAAGGAAATTATTATCAAGTTTAGCTGTTTTGCGGATATAAAAATATCTTTCTAAGAATAAAAACAAGGCAATAAAAAACAATACAAAAATTGGAATCATTACCCAACCTCCTTTTTCTAAGAGATTCAAAATATTCATTTCTTGATCAGCTTTACTTACTCCATTTGCTACAGATGTAGCCACAGAATCAGGGGAAATAACATTCGTTTGTAATAGGATACTTTGAAAAATCTGCATAGCTTTTTACGGATTACGAAGAGTCAAGTTTAAAATTTGGGCTTGAATCGTTGAAAAAAAATGTTGAAGATTAATTAAATTTTAACAAGTTTAACGAAAAAAAATGATTTTTGTGATATGCCTTATCTGAAAATTCTTAGTGATTAAATAGCTTATAAAAACTTAAAAATCTCAGTATGAAAACATTATGTGAATGTATTTTGGACTAAATCTTAACAAGAAAATTCACCTTTAAAATCAATTCAATGAGAGTTGCTTACTCAGGACACCCTCCTTTAACGCAAAGTTTGATACTTTTATTTGACGAATGTCGTATCGCTTCAAAACAAAATCAATCAAACAAACGCCAACCACAATCATATCTACACGAAGTGCAATCATTCCAGCTAAAGCCATTCGTTGTTCACGATTGCCGGAAACAATTTTCAAGAATGAATCATAAAATTCGGCAATGGGCAATTCAAATGAAACCTGTTCTGTAGGCGGTAATTGTCCGAAGGCTTTCATAAAGTAAAGGTCAATCAAAGTTTCAAAAGAACCAGCCGAACCAATGACACAAATTGGTGCATATTGATGCACAGCGTTGGTTAAAGGCAATAATTGTTCTTCTAAATAATGTTTTAAGGCTTGAACTGAATGAGGAGAAATTGGGTCTGAATTCATGAATTTATCCATCAATCGTTGTCCTCCAATTTCAAAACTTTGTTTCCAAAAAATTCTTTCTTGATTACAAATGATAAATTCAACAGAACCTCCACCAATATCAATGATTAATGAAGTATCATTTCCAATGGGCATTCCTAATTTCACTCCTTCATAAATCAATCCTGCTTCTTCTTCTCCAGAAATTACTTTAATTAAAATGCCTGTTCGTTTAAAAATTTCCTCACAGAAAGTTTCGCCATTGCTAGCATTTCTTACAGCACTTGTTGCTGTGGCAAAAATATTTTCAGGAATTACGCCTTCTTCACTTAGCTTTTCTTGAAAGTATTTTAAAGCGACTACGGCTCTTTCAATCCCTTCTTGCGTAATAATTCCAGAAGAAATTCCTCCTAAACCTATTTTAGCGGCATAACTATCTTCATGTATTTTTTGGTAAGTCTTACCTTCTTGTGCCACAATAAGTAGCTGAAAAGTATTTGTACCTAAATCTATAAACGCTTTCTTTATCACTTTATAATTGATTCTGATGATTTGGATTTACCTTTGTCAATGCAAATGTACGTGAATGTTTCTATGTTAAAATTATTGTGATTCAAGAACCTAAAAATATCCTAATCACCGGCATTACTGGCTTGGTGGGTAGTTTTGTAGCTAAGCGTTTCTTAGAAGCTGGCTATCAAGTAATTGGCTTAAAAAGAAATACAAGCGACTTGTCGTTGGTCAAAGATATTACCAATAAAATCACTTGGAAAGAAGGTGATATTTTAGATGTAATGTTTTTGGATGAATTGATGAAAGAGATTGATTTGGTCGTTCATGCGGCTGCCATTGTCTCTTTTGCCCCAAAAGACCGTGATAGTATGTTTAAAACTAACATTGAAGGCACAGCTAATATTGTGAATAGTTGCTTGACAAACGGAGTAAAGAAAATTTGCTTTGTGAGTTCTGTGGCAGCTTTAGGACGCAAAATTCCTGTAGATGCAAAAGCTGAATCAATCATATCAATTGATGAAAAATCAACTTGGGAAGAAAGTCCACTCAATTCAAATTATGCTAAATCGAAATACTTAGCTGAAATGGAAATTTGGAGAGGGTTTTCTGAAGGATTAGCCTCAGTAATCGTCAATCCTTCATTGATATTAGGTGAAGCCGATTGGACGAAAAGCAGTACGCAACTATTCAAATATGTTAATGAAGAACATCGTTTTTACCCACAAGGCACTTTAAATTACGTAGATGTTCAGGATGTAGCTGAGAGTATTTTTCAATTGACGACCTCAGACATTTCTGGTGAAAGGTTTATTGTAAACAGCGGACATATTTCTTTCAAAGATTTTTTCGAGAAAGTAGCTCAATTACTCAATAAAAAGCCACCAAGGAAGTTAATAAGTAAATTTTTAACAGCCATTATTTGGCGTGTAGAAGCACTTAAAAGTTACTTAACTGGCAATGCCCCTTTAATTACCAAAGAAACTGTGTTATCGTCGAGTCATCATTTCTATTATCCAAACGAAAAAATAAAAAAATCTTTGGCACTGAAATTCAAGGACTTGGATGAAACATTAAATAGAATCTGTAACAATTTAACTATAAAGTACACAAATAAGCAGTAATCCTCTTAGAAAAATGCAAAAAAGCATCTAATCTTACTGGCTGATTTTGGTAAATTAAAAGTTTTTTTATTATCTTAGCAATAAGAGAATTTGGCAAACTATAAAATGTTTTATCATTATCTAATGATAAATATTTTTTCCAGCCACTGATAAACATCACCTCACCCCCTGCAATCAAAAATGATGGAACAAGATTTTGAAGACCGCCAAGAAGAGACACTGCATTCAGTGAGGCGTTTTGAGTCTATGCTCAAACGTAGGGAGAATTCTTTCTTCGACCTCGATACCTACGAACAAATCGTAGAGCATTATATGGAAGAAGGCAAGATAGAAGATGCCATGCAAGCCTGTGACATTGCCCTTGAACAATACCCGTATTCATTAGAATTAATGCTCTGTAAAGCAGAGTTACTAGCTAATCAAGGAAAACATGATGAAGCCTTAGAAATAGTAACACAAGCAGAGATTTTTAACCCTTCTGATAGCGATACGATTTACCTTAAAAGCACCATTCATAACCTGAAAGGTGATTATCAAACTGCGATTGAACTCTTAACTGAGATTCTGGACATTGCCGAAGAACGTGATGAAGTTTATTTTCACATCGGTTTGGCATATCAAAGTTGGGGTAAACATCACAATGCAGTTGCCGCTTTTAAACAAGCGATTGAAGCTAATATTAAAAATGAAAATGCACTTTATGAATTAGCCAACAGTTTAGATGAGATTGGTAAATTAGAAGAATCTCTTCCATATTATCAGCAATTTATTGATACTGACCCTTTTTCAGAAAATGCTTGGTACAATATCGGAATTGCATATTCAAAACTAGCCAAGTTTGAAGAAGCCGCTGATGCTTATGAGTATGCAATTGCAATTAATGATAAATTCTCATCAGCTTATTTCAATTTAGGGAATTCATACATGAATTTAAGTAATTGGGCTAAAGCAGAAGAAAACTATCGTTATTGCCTTGAACACGAAGATATAAGTCCAGAAGTATATTGTTGTTTAGGTGCAAGTATTGAGCGTCAAGAACGCTTTTCAGAAGCTATTCATTATTATAAATATGCGATTCAACTAGATCCTGAATGGGATGATGGCTATTTTGGTGTAGGAATTTGTCTTTGCGAAATGAAAAGATGGATGGAAGCAATCCATTTCATCAAAAAAGCCTTGAGTATTGATGATAAAAATGCTTATTATTGGTTGGCAATGGCTGATGCCGAAACAAACTTAGGGAATATTGCCACTGGTATAGAGGCTTATCAAAAATCGGCTGAATTAGAACCCATCAATCCTGAAGCTTGGATTAAGTGGTCGGCTATAATTCACGAACAAGGTGATTTTAATCTAGCAGCAGAACTAATGGTTTCAGCGATTGATATTATGCCTGAAGAAGCTGAGTTGTATTATCGTGCTTCAATCTATTTAATAAAAGCAGGTAAATTTCAAGAAGCATTTACGTATTTAGAAACAGCTTTGGTATTAAGTTATGAAGGGCATGAATTAATGTTTGAGTACTTTAAAAGCTTGGAAACTCAAAAAACTATTTTTAGAATTATTGAGCAATACAAAAAGTAAAAATTCTTTTCTCCATAACAAACAAGAGCGGCTTCCGAAATCGGAAGCCGCTCTTGTTATATCATTTTTAACAGAAAAATATCAAAATTATACAGCTTGTTCAGCAGTATCGTGATTTACCATCCATTGAATGCCAAATTTATCAACAAACATTCCGAAGTAAGCACCCCAAAAAGTATCTTGTAATGGCATCGTTATTTGTCCACCAGCGGAAAGTCCATCAAATAAAGTAGTAGCTTCTTCTTTAGATTCTGCATTGATTGAAATTGAAAAATTACTACCAAAAGTTACTAAGCCATGTGCTTCAGAAGTATCGCTTCCCATTAAAACATGGTTGTCACCAATAGGCAAAGTAACGTGCATGATTTTTTCACCTTCACTTTCAGACAGAGGTTCTTCTGAAGGGGCATCTTTGAAGCGTCCAATGTATGAAAACTCAACGCCAAAAACAGATTTGTAAAAATTAAAAGCTTCTTCGCAGTTACCATTGAAGACCAAATAAGGAGTAATTGTTGCCATGATTATTTGTTATTAAAGATTATTTTTCAAGAATTACCTTAAGGTTTGCTAAGCCTTTTTCCAAATCTCCGCCAATCATCGTTTCCATATCAAAAAACAATAACATCAAATTCATCGGGTAAGGAGTATGTCCTTCAAAAGCCCATTTTACTTTAGTTTGTCCAACGCCAATAGAATCTGTTGTCATGTATGAAGGTGCTATCGATTCAAATGGTTTAATAAATCTGATTTCTGTTTCAATTCTTTCGCCATCTATAATTTTTTTAATTTCTTGTTCACCTTGTCCAACGTCAGCACTGTCACTTTCCCAAGCCGATACAAAACCTACTGTAGCATCAGTACCAGTAAATTCTTTTTTCATGGCTGGATCCATTTTTGCCCAAACGCTGTATTCATTTTGGTTTTTTAAATACTTTACGTATTCAAATACTTCTTTTTTAGGCTTATTGATAGAGATTTCTCTTTCAACGACATAGTCTTTTTGAGTGAATAATGCCACAAGTAAGAGTACAGCAATGAGGATTGACAAAGAGAGCAGGATTTTCTTAGCTATTTTCATTTTAGTTAAATTTTGAAGTTTATTATTAAAACAAATGTAAGATAATGCTTTGATTTACAATGGAAAGATTACGGCAATTTGAGGATAAATTCCGTCAAAATAATATTCAAATAATATTAATAAGGCATTGAAATGGTTAGAATTAGGAGATTAATAAATAGACAATGCTATTTAGCCTTTAACATTGATACATTTTTGTAAATTTGTCGATAAATTTTCAAGAAAATACAAGATGACACAACAAACAGAAAAAGTTTTTTCACCTTATCAGGTTTTTATGATTGCCATTTTGGCATTTATTCAGTTTACGGTGATTCTAGACTTTATGGTATTGTCGCCACTAGGAGCCATTTTAATGCCGACCTTAAAAATCACTACTTCACAATTTGGCTTTGTTGTTTCTGCTTATGCTTTTAGTGCTGGTGCTTCGGGTTTAATGGCGGCAGGTTTTGCCGATAAATTTGATAGAAAGAAATTCTTGTTGTTTTTCTATGTTGGTTTTATTGTTGGAACAGCACTTTGTGCGATGGCTACAGATTATCACTTTCTATTATTTGCGAGAATCTTTACAGGAATTTTTGGCGGAGTAATTGGCTCGGTAGGTTTTGCCATTATTTCTGACTTATTCAAATTAGAAGTGCGTGGCCGAGTAATGGGTTTTGTGCAAATGGCTTTTGCTGCAAGCCAAGTATTAGGTTTACCGATTGGGCTTTTATTAGCCAATAGTTTTGATTGGCATGCACCTTTCTGGATGATTGTTGACGTGAGTATTATGGGTGGTATTGTTATTTTTCTTAAAATGAAACCAGTAACCGAACACTTGAAAATACAAAGTGATTCAAATGCTTTTCAACATCTTGCCAAAACGATTTCTGAACCACATTATCTAAGAGCTTTTATTGGCACAATTTTACTTTCAACGGGTGGATTTATGCTGATGCCTTTCGGAAGTGCTTATGGAACAAATAACCTTGGTTTGAAATTAGAAGAACTCCCAATTATGTATGGAGTAACAGGTGTGTTCTCGATTATTTTTGGACCAATGATTGGGAAATTGAGTGATAGATTGGGAAAATTCAATACCTTTTTTATTGGTTCAATCATCAGTATGGTTTTAGTGGGAATTTATACACAATTAGGCATTACGCCACTTTGGGTAATTATTATTCTGAATGTGATACTTTTTACGGGTATTTCTGCTCGTATGATTTCATCATCAGCTTTAATGACTGCGATTCCTTCAATGAAGGATAGAGGTGCTTTTATGAGTATCAACTCTTCTATTCAACAAATTTCGGGTGGAGTGGCATCTTTTGTAGCGGGTTTGATTGTCGTACAAAGACCAGATGGTATTTTAGAACATTACGACATGTTGGGATATACCGTAATAGGTTCGATGTTAGTAGCCATTGGTTTAATTTATTGGGTAGATTTATATATCAAAAAGCGTGAAGCTGCCAAGAGTTTTGAAGAGTTGAAAGTGTAGATTTCTTTTGAAAAATTAATAAAAAGGATTCACTGTTGGGGAGGTCACTGAAAAAGTGATACGTTTCAATACTTGGTTAAGAAGCGATTAGATAAAATTTGATTTTATTTAATCGCTTCTTTTTTTTTTGTTTACTTTTTGTGGATTATTGTGTTCTTT
>NZ_JAYGIL010000043.1:0-44606 GCF_034931025.1 Arcicella gelida
TTTAGCAGAAACAAAATACAGAAAAACCCCGAAAATTGCCAGTATTGACACTTTCCCGGGGTTATTTTATTGGTAATATATTGATTATTAAATATTTACAAGATTAAAGGGAAGCCTAAGGAAAATCTTCAAAAGAAAAAGGCTAAGAATTTTAAAATTCTTAGCCTTTTTCTTTTGAATTTATTTTACAATTACTCCATTTGCTACAAAACCTAAAGCTTTTTCTGGCTTTTTGATTTTAGCAATTTCGTCTTTGCTCTTGCCCGCATCTTCGGCATAATGTTTTAAATCAGCTACTGATGTGGTTTTTACTTTCGCCGTTCCGTCGATAACTACCGTTTTACCTGCGATGTCTTTTGGCACAAAAAAACCATAGTCTTTGAAAGTAACACGCATGGTTTGTCCGTCGTCTAATTTTACTTTCATCCAGCAACCTTTTACTTGGCATACAGATTCTACAACGCCCGAAACCTTAGCCGTGATTTCTTCTTTTCCATCTGCTTTTTTCAATAGTTCAGTAGTAGGAATTGCACCTTCTTCGGTAATTTCTTGTCCAAATTTACTTTGTGCATTGATTGAAAATGCAGCAAACACTAATGAAAATACAAGTATTAACTTTTTCATGTTTTCTATTTGTTTAATGAATTATACAAATTTATTAAAATTCAATTACTTAAGTTTAAATCCTTGGCGATAAGTTAAAAATAAACCTTCGGAATGTTCAAAAGAGTGATTGTTCAAATCTAAATAAGGTTCAAACCTAAAAGTAAGCCATAAATTATCAATCAGCTTCCAGTCTTTCATAAATCTGAAAATCAACAATTTACGTTCTTTTTCTAATTGATTCGGATTTCGGTAAACTCTTCCAACAGATTGATATAAATCTCCACCCACTTCTGAAAAATAGCCACTCGACTGCCAATAACTCAGCATTAAATTCATCACTTTAGTTTCAGCTAATAAATTCAAATAAATACCTGAACCTTCTGAAAAGTAGGGATTATAACCTGAATTTTGGCGATAACCTAACCAATAATTCTGGGTTTTGAAACGTTGAAAAAAGCCTTCAGTTTTCAATTCAGCCTCAATTCCTAACGCAACATTTGTGTAAGTAACCACTTGGCTGGTGTCTTTTGAACTCGTTATTTGTCCGCCATGATGCTGTAAAGTCAACTGAACGGGAAGAGAAAGTCTAAAGTTTTTATGTTGAATCAAACGCTTATTCCAAGAAAATCCTGCAAAGATTATTTCTTGAAAATCAGAACCTTTATAAATCATTTGTTGCCAATCAATCCAACTATCAAAAAAGGTTTTTGAAGTACGTTTGGTGTATTGAAGTCCAAATTCTTGACGATTTAGGATTACTCTTTCAAAATTCATCATCGGTTCTACCAAGTGATGATTCAGTTGTCCATCTAAATTTCCAAACAAAAACTGCGAAGAATCTTTTTGAACTCTGATGGTAAAAATTGGTTGTACATTCGTGAACTTATCATTTCCGAAATCTTTCCAAGCATAAATTCCAGCTTCAATACTCACATTGGGTGCTGGCTGATAAATAAATTTTGGCGAAAATTGATTCCCAAAAAGCGTAAATCCATCGGCAATCTTTCCGAAGTATTCATTATTCTTCAAAAAACTAAAGCTATTGAATTGAAAATAAAGCTGTTGATTTTTGGTGGAATCAATGTGTTGGAAAGTTTCCAGATGAGTATTGTTTAACTGAGCAAAGCTATACTGAGCTGTAAACAAAAAGAGGGCTAGGTTTATTTGAAAAAATCGTCTGAACATTTGTAAGCAAAGTACTTTAAATTGCTGAAAATTTGGTAATTTCACCATTGAAAATTTTGAATTCGGGTATTGAGTTCTACTAATCAATGACAGAAAAAAACAGTCTTTGATTCCCTATTGCTAATTGTTTCTCAACAAAATTTCAATAACTCAGCTTGATTTCCCGAATTAAAACCAAAATTTAACCTAAAAATCCAACATGGCAAAACAACAAGCGGAGGCAACAAATCCTGCCAACGAAAAATTAAAAGCATTACAAACAACGCTTGAAAAATTAGACAAAGCATACGGAAAAGGTACAGTAATGCGCTTGTCGGATAGTAAAGTACTTGACGTTCCCGTGATTTCGACAGGATCATTAGGGCTAGATTTAGCACTTGGTGTAGGTGGTGTACCCCGTGGAAGAGTCATTGAAATCTACGGGCCAGAATCTTCTGGTAAAACTACTTTAACAATGCACTGTATTGCAGAAGCACAAAAAAATGGTGGTTTAGCCGCTTTTATTGATGCTGAACATGCTTTTGATAAAGGCTATGCAGAAAAATTAGGCATTGATACTGCTAATTTATTAATTTCTCAACCTGATAGCGGTGAACAAGCGTTGGAAATTGCAGAACAATTGATTTCTTCTGGAGCGATTGATATTTGTGTAATTGACTCAGTAGCTGCACTTGTTCCAAAGGCAGAACTAGAAGGCGATATGGGCGATTCTAAAATGGGTCTTCAAGCTCGTTTGATGTCGCAAGCTTTGCGTAAATTAACTGGTGTTATTAATAGAACTGGTTGTTGCTGTATTTTTATTAACCAATTGCGTGATAAAATCGGTGTAATGTTTGGTAGCCCAGAAACAACAACGGGTGGTAACGCCTTGAAATTCTATGCTTCTGTTCGTTTGGATATTCGTAGAATTGGTCAAATCAAAGATGGAGACAACGTTATCGGTAACCGTACTCGTGTAAAAGTTGTTAAAAACAAAGTTGCTCCTCCATTCAAAGTTGTTGAGTTCGACATCATGTATGGCGAAGGAATTTCTAAAGCTGGTGAAGTACTTGATTTAGCAGTTGACATGGAAGTTGTAAAAAAATCAGGTTCTTGGTTTAGTTATGGAACTAACCGTTTAGGACAAGGACGTGACGGCGTGAAAGAAATGCTAAAAGATAATCCAGATTTATTAGAAGAACTTGAAAACAAAATCAAGGAAAAAATCAAAGGTGACGAAAAAGCATTACTAGATACAAGTGAGCCTAATATCGCTGATGATGGCGAATTAGAATAAATTTCATTTTTTAGCCAAAACAGTCATTGTTTTGCATTAAAAAGGAGAAAATCAGCTGATTTTCTCCTTTTTTTTATTACTTTCAATAGAAATTCTAAATCGCACTTCATTATTTAACACTAACCATTGGAATGTCTGAACACAAAAAACGCAGAAAAGTAGAAATTTGTCATAACTGCCACACAATCTTAAAACCTGAAGATAATTTTTGTCCGAATTGTGGACAAGAAAATCATGATTTAAAAGTACCAGTTGGTCACTTAATTTTTGAAGTAGTTGAAGGCTTCACCCATCTCGACACCAAATTATACAATACACTTCGAGCTATTTTTTTGTATCCCGGTAAAATCACGAAAGACTTTCTGGAAGGTCGCCGTGGGCGCTATGTCCCTCCTATTCGCCTTTATTTTCTGGCATCTTTTCTTTTTTTCTTACTCTTGGGTTTTATGATTGATACTGCTATTGAAAAAGGGCAAAACGGCTTTTTTGATGGTGTAGTTGATGGTGTTTCTGAATCAAAAAGTAAAGCTGAAAAAGAAAGTCAAAAAAGGTTGAAAAATGCTAAAAAAGCTTTAAAAGAAATAAAATCATCAGAAGATACAAACGGCTTGTATAATGCCGAACACGAATTAAATGATGTAAGAAGTGATATAAAAGATTTAGAGAATCTGAATGAACAAACAAAAGATTTACAAAAGAAAACAAATAGTTGGATAGACTTTGTGGATATTGATGCTGATGAAATTCTGGATGAAATGAACATTCAAAATGACGATACTTTAAGAAAGTTAATAGAAAAGCTACCAGAAAATCAACAACGCCAAAGATTGATTGCCATTCAAAAGCAAATCGTTTTAGATACTGTAAATACGGTAGAATTGAGCGATGTAAGTAATGAAATGAGTGAATATTTCACAGAAACGATTGGTACGAAAAGTCAATTAAAGTACGTATTAAGACTTCATTCCTTAAAAAATAATGCTTTGCTGAAAGTGCAATATTTTCAAGATACTATTATTACCATAAAAGGCAGCGATGGCAGTGTCGAGAATAAAGCCTATAAACAGCGCATCTTGAAAATGTCTGATAATGAATTAGATAGTCTAATTGCTCGTAGAAAAAAAACTGGAAGAGAAAATAATAATTTCTTTGGCTTGATTGCACTCGAAAGAGGTTTTTTAAGAAATGTAACACATTATGAATTAGCTTTTGAAGAAGATGCAGAAGCGGCAATTCAAGAGATTACTCATTTTGGAATTGGAGTATTCTCGTTGATGATGTTCATTTTAATGCCAATTGTAGCAATTCTTTTGAAGTTTCTTTACAGTAAACGTTCGCATAGTTTTTTCACTTATCCTTTTAGACTTTTGCGTTACTTATGGGATTTTTTACTTTACCTAATTCGTTTCAGAAAAGTCAGAAGGTATCAAAATGTTCCCAATATTTTAGAAGGACATACTCGCTATTATTATGAACATCTTATTTTTTCGATTCATATTCACAGCGTATTATTTTTAATGATTGTTATTTTTGTGGGTGGAGGCGTATTTTTCGGATACTGGAAAGAAGCTTTGTCTGCCACGATGTTAGGTTTTTTCATTTACTTTATTGTAGCCTTGAAAGTGGTTTATCGTCAACGACTATTCAAAACTATCTTTAAATCTTTCATTTTGTTTTTCCTTTACATTATTTCATTTTTTACTATTCTGAGTATTACAGGAGCAATTAAATTTGCCTTATCATAAAAACTAAAAGCGTTGAGATTTTAAATCTCAACGCTTTTAGTTTTTCTTTTCTCGAACCACTTGTACTTTAAATGGTGGATTATCGGAAGCATCTAGCAAAGAATTTACAACATTTTTTATTTTTGCAAAAAGACTTTTAGGTTTAGTCGTATCGCCTGATGATTTGAAATCATTCATCACAAATTTGATTTTCAGTTTTCCTTTAGGATTATCTAAGATCAAATTTTTATGTTTCAAAGGCATCAATTCAATGGGATTAATATCATCTGCCAAAGTACTGGAACAAAACGAACTGATTGATAATAAAGTCAAGAGTATATATTTTTTCATAAGATTGAAGTTGAAGAGCTGAATTGTAGAACAAAAATACAATTTGACAGCTATTATACAAGGTAATCCAACAAAAAAGCCCGAAGATAATTTTCATTTTCTTCGGGCTTTTTTGTTATTTTTTCTAGTTTTTAACTCTTACTCTGTTAAAATATTTGTATAGTTTCTGCATTGTTTTTTCTACTTCTTTATCGGTTTCAAGCATAATACTGATTGTTTGCACCGCATGAATTACCGTGCTGTGGTCTCTCCCACCGAAATGATACCCAATCGACTTCAAAGGTAAATTGGTAAATTCTTTCATTAAATACATCGCAATTTGACGAGGGAAAACCGTTTCTTTCTTACGGCTTTTACTTTTCAAATCCGACATATTTACATCAAAATGGCTTGTTACTGCATCTAAAATAGAATCAACCGTTACTTCTTTTTCATTATCAACTACAATATTTTTTAAAGTAGTTCTAGCCAAATCCATATCAATTTCCTTGCGATTCAACGAAGCATGAGCCATCAAAGACACAATTACGCCTTCCATTTCACGCACGTTGGTATCGATACTATGCGCTAAATATTCAATTACTTTATCTTCAATATAAATACCATCAGCTTGAAGTTTCTTCTGTAAAATCGCAATTCTTGTTTCAAAATCTGGTTGCTGAACATCTGCCGTTAAACCCCATTTAAAACGAGAAAGTAAACGATCTTGCATACCAGCCAATTCTCTAGGCGCTCTATCAGACGACATAATAATTTGTTTGCCTGACTGATGCAAATGGTTGAAAATATGAAAGAATGATTCTTGTGTTTTTTCTTTTCCTGCTAAAAACTGCACATCATCAATAATTAAACAATCTACTTGCATGTAAAAATTAGTAAATGCCTGAAGTGTGTTATTTTTGATAGCGTTGATAAATTGATTACAGAATTTTTCAGAAGTAACGTATAAAACAAACTTATTGGTTTGCGTATTTTTAATATAATTCCCGATTGCTTGAATCAAGTGCGTTTTTCCTAAACCTACACTTCCGTAAATCATCAATGGGTTGAATGAAGTAACACCTGGTCTTTGTGCTACCGCTAAACCCGCCGAACGCCCCAAACGGTTACAATCTCCTTCTACAAAATTATCGAAGGTATAATGTGCGTTTAAATAAGAATCCAAATCTAAAGAATCCAAATCTTTTAATTGAAATGGACTTTCGTACAAAGTTGGTTCTGGTTTGCGTTGTTGGGCTGTTACAGGAACAGATGATTTTTGGTTTGGAATATTATAAGTTATCGGTGGGTTTTTCTTGTCTCCTTTATCAACTATAATTGAGTACTCTAGCATTCCATTTTTTCCTAAAGTAAAATCAATTGCTTTACGAAGTACATGGATATAGTTTTCCTCAAGCCATTCATAAAAAAATTGGCTTGGCACCTGTATAGAAAGAGTTTGATTACTTACATTCAGGGGTATGATAGGTTCAAACCAAGTTTTAAAACTTTGTTCGTTGATATCGTTATGTATAATCTCAAGGCACTTTGACCAAACTTGCCTTGCTTGAAGTTGAGATGTTGAATGCATGTTATAATCTATATTGGCGGCTCAAGAAAAGCACTTTTACTAAATATTTGATTTTCAAACGATTAGCTATTTAGCTGAAAATCTATATTTCATTTCCCCAAAAGGATGGCAAAAATAGTGAATTTTCTTGGAGAGAAAAATCAATTTCGTTTCATTCTCACTTAAAATAATTTAAAAAATAATAAGTCGGCATTTTTCTTGGGATAATCCAACAAGATAGCCCCATTTGGTAACTTTCCTTGTTTTTTTGTTTTGAAAAGTCTAAATTCATAAATTTGACTAACTTTGAAAAGTTAAATATTTCAGAAAATACTATTATGGCGAATCAACTTTTTAATGAATTTCATTCTCATACAAAAGAGCAATGGAAACAACAGGCCGTCAAAGAATTAAAAGGTAAAAACTTCGACGAAATGATGGTCTGGAATATTGACAAGAATATCCAGATTGAACCATACTATGCTTCTGAAGAGATTGATTTTCAATCGACAAAAAACATACAACAAGCTCAAAACCAAAGAGTTAACTCTAATTGGAACTATCGAGAAATTATTAGATATACATCAGAAAAAGAGACTAATTCATTGATTTTCAAACTATTAAGACAGGGTGTTGATTCTTTTCTGATTGACTTAAGCGACGTGTTACTTTCTAATGTTGAAATTAAGAAATTGTTGCACAATTTCAAACTATCTGATACACCCTTTTTTTTTAAAGTAGAAAATCAAGCTTTAGATTTGGTAAATGAGTTACAAAAGTTCGCAATTTATCAGTGGAAAGGGGGAATCATTAATGATGCTTTTGGTAGATGGATGAACACTGGAAATTGGGATATAAACCATTGGAAAGACAGTGTCGAACTTATTAGAAAAGTACAAAATTCACCTCAATTCAAAGTACTCCATTTTTCTAGCCATCACTACCATAATGCTGGGGCAAATGTGGCTCAAGAATTAGCTTTTGTATTAGCACAAGCCATTGAAGCTATTGATAAATTGAGTCAAGAAGGAATCGAAGTAAAAGACATTCTTAAAAATATTGAATTTTCTATCTCAATTGGCACCAATTATTTTGTTGAAATCTCAAAATTAAGAGCCTTAAAATTTCTCTGGAAAAAAATACTTTTAGAGGCTTATGGATTTGATATTTCTTTGACGAATATTACTTCATTTCATTGCCAAACGTCGTCATATTATCATTCAACTATTACGCCGCATAGCAATTTATTGAGAACTACCACCGAAGCAATGTCTGCCATCATTGGTGGCTGTGATTCAATAAGTATTCTTTCATTCGATAAAAATGCTGACAATTCAGATGATTTTGGACAGCGAATCGCCAGAAATATTTCTATCATTTTAAAAGAAGAAAGCTATTTCGATAAAGTAACCGACCCATCAGCTGGTAGCTATTTTATCGAAAAACTAACGCTAGAAATTGCAGAGGAATCTTTAAAAATATTAGAAGAAGTAGAAGCTTTAGGAGGAGTAATGAAAGCCTTCAAACAGGGTTTTATTCAGAAAAAAATTAGTGTTGAAAACAGTAAAAAACAGGACGATTTACAGACAAATAAATATATCATGGTTGGTGTAAATAAATTCAGATTAGATGAAAAACCATTCATTAAAGCTTTGGAAAGTACTTCAGTTGCACATTCTGATCTGGAATTATTACCAAACTTACGTTTATCTGAAAGTTTCGAAATGTAAAAGAGTTAAGCCATGAGACCGAATATATCTAACATTAAACTAACGGAAGTAAGTAAGAAAGAGGAAAGGAAAATCACTTCTACTAAACAAAATTGGCGTTCGCCAGAAGGAATTTCTGTAAAACCTTACTTTAGTTTCGATGATATAAAAGAAGCAGAACATCTAGGTTTTGGAGCTGGTTTATCTCCTTTTCTGAGAGGTCCTTATGCTACAATGTACACCCAACAACCTTGGACAATCCGTCAATATGCTGGATTTTCAACGGCAGAGGAATCAAATGCTTTTTATCGTAAAAACTTAGCTGCTGGGCAAAAAGGATTGTCTGTAGCTTTCGATTTAGCTACGCACAGAGGTTATGATTCCGACCACCCAAGAGTAACTGGCGATGTTGGAAAAGCTGGAGTCGCCATTGATTCTGTCGAAGATATGAAAATACTTTTCGACCAGATTCCATTAGATGAAATGTCGGTTTCAATGACGATGAATGGTGCTGTTTTACCCATTATGGCATTCTACATTGTCGCTGCTGAAGAACAAGGCGTATCACCTGAAAAATTATCAGGAACAATCCAAAATGATATTTTAAAGGAATTCATGGTTCGGAATACTTATATCTATCCGCCAATTCCTTCGGTGCGAATTATTGCTGACATTTTTGCTTACACAGCTAAAAATATGCCTAAATTCAATTCTATTTCTATTTCTGGCTACCACATGCAAGAAGCTGGAGCAACCGCTGATTTAGAATTAGCCTACACCCTAGCCGACGGATTAGAATATTTAAGAACTGGGATTCAAGCAGGATTGGATATTGATAATTTTGCCCCAAGATTATCGTTTTTCTGGGCAATTGGCATGAATCACTTCATGGAAATTGCCAAAATGCGTGCTGGAAGATTGTTATGGGCTAAAATTGTCAAGAAATTTAATCCTAAGAATGATAAATCTTTGATGCTTCGAACACACTGCCAAACTTCTGGCTGGTCGCTTACTGAACAAGACCCATTTAATAATGTTACTCGTACTTGCATAGAAGCAATGGCGGCAACTTTAGGACATACTCAAAGTTTGCATACAAATTCTTTGGATGAAGCCATCGCTTTACCGACAGATTTTTCTGCTAGAATTGCCCGTAATACACAATTGTACATTCAGCATGAAACCAACATTACCAAAGTAATTGACCCTTGGGGAGGTTCATATTATGTTGAATATTTAACACAAGAATTAACCAAAAAAGCTTGGAAACTCATTGAAGAAGTAGAAGAATTGGGCGGAATGGCAAAAGCCATTGAAACAGGTTTACCAAAAATGAGAATCGAAGAAGCCGCAGCGAGAAAACAAGCTAGAATTGATGCTGGAAAAGATATTATTGTAGGTGTAAATCGTTTTAAAATTGATACAGATACAGAATTAGAAGTAAGAGATGTTGATAATCAAGCAGTGAGATTTTCACAAATTGAAAGATTAAACAACATAAAAGCAATCAGAAATACAGTCGCAGTTCAAGAAGCACTTGAAAAACTAACTCAATCAGCTAAAACTGGAGAAGGAAATTTACTTCAATTATCTGTTGAAGCAGCACGATCAAGAGCAACTTTAGGGGAAATTTCTGATGCTTTGGAAGTAGTATTTAGCAGGCATAAAGCCATAATCCGCTCCATTTCTGGAGTATATTCAGCAGAAGTGACAGACGACGAAAATTTCAGAATTGCCCGAGAAATGGCAAATGAATTTGCTAATCTCGAAGGCAGAAGACCAAGAATAATGGTCGCAAAAATGGGTCAGGATGGTCATGACCGTGGAGCAAAAGTAATTGCAACCAGTTTTGCAGATTTAGGTTTTGACGTAGATATTACGCCACTCTTTCAAACGCCTGAAGAAGTAGCCAAACAAGCCGTTGAAAATGATGTGCATGTAGTGGGCGCTTCAAGTTTAGCGGCTGGACATAAAACTTTAATTCCACAGTTAATTGAAGAACTAAAAAAATATGGTCGAGAAGACATTATGGTGATTGCTGGTGGAGTAATTCCTGCACAAGATTATCAATTTTTATACGATGCAGGTGTTTCAGGTGTTTTTGGTCCAGGAACAGTGATTTCTATTGCTGCTCAGAAAATTCTAAAAGAACTAATTGAGTGAGGAATGATGAATGTTGAGTGAGGAGTTTTGTTTGAAAAATAGTATTTTAAATTCCAAATTAAGTAGTGATTAGTAAAAAGTGATTGGCGATTATCATTTCAAGCACCTAACAATCAGACATTTATAATAAAAAATTAATTGAATTTATTCAGTACTTAACATCTCAAAACTCCTCACTCAACATTCATCATTCCAAATTCAAAACTCATCACTCAATTGCCTCCTACTCTTTTAGCTTTATATCCTGCTGTAGATAAAAAAGTTAAAATTTTATCTCTAAAATCTCCTTGAATTAAAATCTCACCGTCTTTGGCAGAACCGCCACAACCACAAAGGTTTTTTAGTTTTTTCGACAAAATCTCTAAATCATCATCGCTACCAACAAAGCCCGAAATAAGCGTTACTTGCTTTCCAGCACGAGCTTTTTTATCTAATTGAACTTTTAAATTCTGTTTGTTGGGTTCTAATGTTGTTACTTCTCCGTCATTTTCAAAAGCAAAGTCAAAATCTGGATTGGTAGAGTAAACCACTCCTAACGGTATTTTTTTATTTTTAGACATAACCAATTACTTTTAAAGCTTTGGGTTTTAGGGTAATTTTCAAAACATTCGTTGATAATTGTAAAGGCTCACCATCATAATGTATCAATAAATCTTCTTCGGCTTTCAAAATAAATTCTGTATCAGATGCTGTTTCGATATACCTTGAATTTGGTAACGTTCCTCTAAATAAACGGACACCAATAATCGGAGCAGCACCAAATGGAAAGGGTTTTAAAACTACCATCTCTATTAAACCATCATCAATTTTAGATTTTGGAGAAATCATCGCATTATTACCATATTGCGTAGCATTGGCAAAAGTAATAGAAAACGCATTTTTGATTTCAACACTTTGCTGAGATTCAAGATGATACGATTCTGGTTTATACGTTCTGAATGATTTTAGAGACATTTTTGCATAAGTCTTCAATCCTCTTGAATTTTGTTGAGCAAATTCATTGGCTACAAAAGCATCAAATCCTACTCCTGCTGTACAAAAAAATGGAATCTCATTCAAAAAACAGACATCTATAGATGATACATTAGAAGAAAGTGCAAACTGAATTGCTTTATCAATTTTTAAAGGAATTTTTAGATGTCTGGCTAGACCATTTCCTGAACCAATCGGAACGATTCCTAATGCTGTTTCTGAACCTACTAATCCACGAGCTACTTCATTTACTGTTCCATCGCCACCCACTGCAATAATTTTAGTAATACCTTCTTTAACTGCTTGTTGGGCAATCTCTGTGGCATGCCCACTATATTCTGTAAAAAACAATTTAGCATTTGCTTGTTTTCCGACCAGAATGGTAATTTTATTTTTTTGTGCGGGTGTAGTAGTTCCCGACTTAGGATTCATCACAAACCAAACCATATCAGCTAAAAAAGATAAACATCAATATTATCATAATTATGAACGACAAGTACATCATTCCATCAACTAAATAATAATCTTTGTATTTTTCGTAAAACTCTTTGAATTTCATAAGCAGCAAACTCTTCTTAAAGAGTATTTAAACATATTCTTATATTTGGATAAGAATTAAATATATATTCAAATTTACATAAAAATTAAGGGATGAAAAAATTACTCTTGCTTTCATTAACATTCTTCTCATTGAATGTGTTCGCTCAAACGGGCAGAGACCGCCAAATAATTCTGAATATTTTGGATGCTCAGACCAAAGCATGGAACAACGGCGACGTTGAAAAGTTCATGAATGGCTATTGGGTTTCAGACTCACTAATGTACATTGGCAAAAGTGGTGTAAAGTATGGCTACCAAGGAACTTTGGAAAGTTATCGGAAAAATTATCCAGACAAAGCCACTATGGGGACTTTGAAATTTGATATTATCAAAGTCAATTTTATTGCCAAAGATGCTTGTTTTGTCGTTGGGAAATGGCATTTAACTCGTCCAGAAAAAGGAGATATTGGCGGGCATTACACATTACTCTGGCGAAAAATAAAAGGACAATGGGTAATTGTTGCCGACCATTCATCTTAAAAAAGCTATAAGCTTTAGGCAATAAGCTTAAATAATTAAAGGCTATTTATAACATTGAAATTTCAAATTTCATTACTTGTTAGTTATTCTAGTAAGTGAAGGTTTAAAATTGGAGGATTTTTGTAGTAATTTCGTCCTTATTTTAAGTAAAATCACAAAGATTAATTATACAATGATTCAACTCGGAACTGTTTACCGTCATAAGTTTTCTTTCACACAAGAAGATGTAATTTTATTTGCAAAAGTATCTGGAGATAATAATCCTCTTCACCTCGACGCTGAATTTGCAGCTACTACTGCATTTAAGCGTCCGATTATTCACGGAGCATTGGCTTCAAGTGTTTTTTCAAAAATCATGGGGACAGAATTTCCTGGTTTTGGAAGTGTCTATTTAAAACAGTTTTCAGACTACAAACGCCCAATGTTTGTGAATAATGAATACGAAGCAGTTTTTACTGTTACTTCAATTAATGCAGATAAGCATATAGCAGAAATTTCAACTGAGATTTTTGATGTTCAAACTGGGAAGAAAACTACAGAAGGTTCAGCTACGATAATGAACAAAGAAGAGTTTTAATCTAAAAAATAAAAAGGCTCAAAATACTTTGAGCCTTTTTATAAAATCTTAACTATTTAGCACTATTTCGCTGCATTGTTTTTTATCTCTTGAACTTCTGTACGGATTTCTTGAGCTAAAGTTTTCAATTCTTGCATACCACCTCTAACTCGAGTACCAGCAGCTTGATTGCCTTTGTCATAAAATTTCTCGAAATCTCCTTCTAAGGACAAAATTAAGTCCTTCACTTCTGCAAATCTGTTCATAATAGAAACTGGATTTAAGTTGATAATTGGTTGAAAAAGCCTTTAATAGCGTTGAGACGCATTTTTTGTGTCCGAAATATAGCTATTTTATTACATCTTACAAATCCAAGCAACAAATTTTAAGCGAAATAAGTCAAAAACCTATATAAATTATGCTAATTCTGCTTGCTGAGCTAAAAATTCTTCAGCAATTCTGCGATAAGTACCATCTTGTAAGCGTTGCTGTACTTTTTCGAAACAATCTAGGGTATAAGCTACATCTTCTAAAGTATGCGAAGCCGTAGGAATAATTCTCAACATAATTTGTCCTTTAGGAACAACTGGATATGTTACGATTGAGCAAAATACACCCATATTTTCACGCATATCACGTACAAGAGCAGTAACGTGCGAAAGTTCATAATCTCCATGTAAGAAGATTGGTGTTACTGGTGAAGTAGTTTCACCAACATCAAATCCTTTAGCTTTAAATCCTGTTTGGATAGCTCTTACATTTTCCCATAATTTCTCACGAAATTCTGGATGCTTTTTAATTAATTCTAAGCGTTTCATTCCACCTACTACAAATGGCATTGGTAATGCTTTTGCGTAGATTTGTGAACGCATATTGTATTTCAAGAACATTACGATTTCTTTGCTTGCCGCAATAAAAGCACCGATGGCAGCCATTGATTTTGCAAAAGTAGAGAAATACAAATCAATACCATCCATGCAATTTAATGCTTCATGTACTCCACGACCGTTTGGTCCCATTGTTCCAAAGCCATGAGCATCATCCACTAAAATTCTGAAATTGAAATCTTCTTTCATTTTCACAATTTCATCTAAAGAACCTACTTTACCCGACATTCCAAAAACACCTTCAGTAATTACTAAAATACCTCCGCCTGTTTCAGCAACTTTTTTAGTAGCTCTTTCTAAGTTTTTACGCAAAGAATCCATGTCGTTGTGATTAAACTTATAATAATCACCCATTTTGGCTTTGTGTAAACGAATACCATCAATCAAACATGCGTGAGCTTCAGCGTCATAAACAATAATATCATTACGGTCGCAAATACACTCAATTACTGACATTACTCCTTGGTAACCAAAGTTCAATAAAAAGGCATCTTCTTTTCCAACAAATTCAGCCAATTGAGCTTCAAATTCTTCATGTAAATCTGAATTACCTGACATCATTCTAGCTCCCATCGGATAAGCCAAACCATAATCTTGAGTCCCTTTATTATCAGCTTCACGCACTTCAGGGTGATTCGCTAAACCTAGGTAATTATTTAATGACCAGTTTAACATTTCTTTACCCATGAAGGTCATTCTTGGTCCTAACTCTCCTGTTAATTTAGGAAAAGTAAAGTAGTGATGAGAATAATGAGCATGGGCACCGATAGGTCCCAGACCTTTGCTGACTTTATCGAAAATATCCACTTCTTTTTGTGTTTAATGATTAAAACTAAATATGTCTTCAAGGAAAATAAAAAACATTTTCTTTGATCTCAACTACAAAATATTTCGCTGTCTAAATAATATTATATATTTCAAGAGAAAAACATTTTATAATCTTTAAATAATCACAAAGTTAAGGTATTATTTTCTTTCTGCAAAAATGTGCCAACATTAAGTGCTATTTCATTCGTATTCAACAATTCGTTGATATTTTCTAGTAATATTTCAAGAACTTATCAATTTTCAAGTAAAATATCGTTTGTTATTATTATATTCAATACAGTTAATGTTTAGAGTAGTCAAATATTTGTAAAATTTTTAGAGTCTATCTTCTTAAAAAAATACAATAATGATATGAAAAACTCGCAAAACTTATACGATGTAAGTAACGAAGTGGATATAATTGACTTCTTGGTTGATAACAATGCCATGATAAAAGACTTTAGTAGAAGTCAGCTATCATGGTTTTTTGTGGGCGAAAGCTTTCACGTCATTTTATATTTAGCAGAAGGGGAAAAACCAAAATTTGAACGTTTTATCATCGAGCGTTTTGCAGAAAACATAAACGATATGATTCATTTGTGGAATCATTTTGACAAAAGGATTCAAAATTGCCAAGAAACAAGAGTATTGAAGTTAGCTAAAAACAAAGTACATGACTTAATCGCCATGTCTGAAACTTTCAGGGCTTTGTTTAATAGAGAAGATTTTGAAGAAGAGTAAAATGGGTTAGCATATCATAAAAAGAGCTTCGAGAATAATCTCGAAGCTCTTTTTATTTAATCATTAAATATCAATTATGGATTGAAAACGTTAGCTGTGTTTCTATATCCTTCCGAAGTATTTGAGTACCAATCTACACTTGATTTACCTCCTGATGTAGCCCAGTCAGCAAATTTCAAATATGTCTGAGTAATATTAACCTCCTCTTTCGGATATTTAAAATTAGCAGTTGTCACAAGAATAGCCCAAGGAAGATTCTTAGTTGTTGAGTAATATGATTTTGTATTTGATGCGTCATCCTTCGTACCAAACAAGCCTTTATTCACCAATTTTGTAGGTTGTTTACCAAATAAATGGGTTTCATACCCCCTGCCAAATCCAGAAGTATTATTATATATGAAAGGGTTGTAAGCACTTAGACCAAATGTACCAATAGACGGACCATTAACTACGTCAAAAGAAAAACTATAATTTTTATCCGCAACAACAGATTCTCCAGGACGAGTATTCCATGCAGATTGTTCGCTTCTTGCATTTGTAAATAAAAGCACAACAACACTGTCTTGACCTGCCTCTAATCCTGCTCCGATACTTACATTGCCTGTGAAGTTTTTAGCATTTCCACTTGGAATGTTAAATTGAATCCCAGCTCCATTGTTATATGAACCTCCAGTAGCTTTAAGAGAGTAATCTGCATTAACTTGAACTACTTGATTAGTAGCACTTGTAACAATCTTGTAAGTAAATGAAAGGACAATATCATTCAAATCATAGTCTCCAACTGATGGCCACTGATCTTCAAAAGCAACCGTAGAAGCTACCGTGTAATTGTTAAATGCTTTTGTACCATCATTTGGATAAGCATCTTCACTATCTATTACTCCATCTTTATCTGAATCATTGCTTGCTACTGGTGCTGTACCATTTCCTTCACTACATGCAGTTTTAGCAATGTAAATACCGCCATCTTTTGTTTTTTGTGCGGTTCCATCCAAAAAGCTTGATTTTAAAATATCGCTTGGTTCAGAAAACTGTACAGTACCAGTAAGTTTTTGTCCACCACCGTTATTGATAGTGTTAGATGCTGCTGTCAATACTTTAAATAAAGAATAATTAGCACCAGTACCAGTAATTTTACCGTCATAAGTATTCAATGAATTTGTCACAAATAATGCACCATTGAATAAATTAACTACACCTGATCCATTGATGCGAGTATTTCCCCCTACAGAAATGTAACCATCGTTATTAATCGTTTTATCAACACCTAAATCAGTCTTGATAAGTAATTGACATTTATTATTCAAAATACCAGAACTATTTACTTGCATACTATTAGCAGTCATGTAGCTATTGTTTGTCAATGTTGTTGAGCTATTGATAATGAAATTACCAACTGCTGTCATTTTTCCATTGTTTGTTACAGTTTGACCTGAAGAATTTAATCTAACTTCTCCGTTAAATGTTATTTCAGCATTGTTAGTCATTGCACCGTCTAAAGGAGAAGAACCTTTAACAATAATATTCCCTTCGTTTATGATGTTTGAACCTGAACGAGATTGTAATTCAGAGTTAGCATTTACAACGCCGTAGTTGTAAAAAGTACCTCCAACAATAAGATTACCCGAAGAATTTAAAGTACCAAAGTTTTTCACAGTTACATCTGCTGAATTCCAGTTTACATTACTGAAATTAGCAGAACCTTTTGAAGTAATAATTACGGTGTATTTAGCACCAGAATTAAAGTTCAAATTATTGAGTGTAATATTAGTACCACAAATACGAATAGTACCACCATTTAATGTATTTGCATTGAAGTTTACAGTATAATCACTCCCCGTTAAACAATATGTTTTTGAACCTGTGCTACTATTAAGGTCAATTGTTGTTCCACTACTTACTGAAATATCACAACCAGTATTACAATCAGGACTGGTTTCAGAAGAAGCTGCGGTTACATACTTCTCTGAATCTGAAGAAACACCAAATCTTCCAGAAGAAACTGTTCCTAATGATACAGCTAGGCTAGAAGCAGCAGTAAGTGCTACTTTTTGTGTTATTTTAGTTCCATCTGGAGCTGTTTTAACAAAATAAATTTCCTTGACAGATGAAGGAATTGAAATTTTTGTTAAAAATGGTGAAGAAGGTGATGCCGCCCCTTTTGAAAGAGCAACTGCACCTGTAGATGGATCAGCACCATAAACAGATACAACATGAAGTGAATTTTTGAAGCGAATATCGCTTATTGAAATGTTGAAATTTACATCTCTTGATGTTTTCCAATCAAAACCAGCTGGAACGACAAGGCTATTAATGTCATTCGTTTTTGATTCATCAACAATTAATTCAGATGTACAAGATGAAGCAAGAACTGATAACCCAAGTACAATTGATAAAAATTTTGTTCTCATTTTGATTTTGCCCTAGACTTTGTAGAGCATTCGTTTAAGTGTTGTTGTTATGTTTAGTAATTAATGATTAATGTATGTTAACTTTTTGAATGGTTTTACCTTGTTTAATTTCTTGGTAAAATCACTTTAAAGCTTGAATAGTTTTAGAAACATATTTACTGCAAAAATAATCTAATTTTCCTTAGAAGTTCACAAACTGACAAAAATTAGTTTATGATAAAGTAGCGATTTTAAGGCATTTGGATGAAAAATAGATACAAAAAGATATTATAAAATTCATCGCATATTTAAATCTGCACTTAAATAACAATAAAACCACTCATCTATTTTGTGACTTGAAAATAAGTATATTATCAAAAAAGTACAAAAAATATATTAATCACAAAATTAAAGAAATTGACAAAAAAATAAGCTTATTCATTTCCTCACAAATTTGTAAGCAAAATTTATACCAAAAACAAAATTTTAAAAAATAGTACCGTAAATACGCAAAAAAATTAGCATTATTTTCAATAATTATAATTATCACAATACAAGTAATAATTCACAAATTATTAGACGATAATACTTTTCAATAAATATATCATATTTACCAGAAAAAATTAAAAAAAATCTATACATTTAATAATGTAGTTTACCTTTGTTTAAACTAATTCATAAAACAGCTTAGGATATTATATGCCAAAAATCAATAAAATTCTTATCGCCAATCGTGGAGAAATAGCCTTGCGAATTATGCGTACTGCCAGAGAGTTAAATATTCAAACCGTCGCTATTTTCTCAGAGGCTGATAGAAATTCTCCTCATGTCCGTTTTGCAGATGAAGCTGTTTGTATTGGGGCTCCGCCTTCTCATCAATCTTACCTTTTAGGCGATAAAATAATAGAGATTTGCAAAAAATTGAATGTTGATGCCATTCATCCAGGTTATGGTTTTCTTTCTGAAAATGCCAATTTCTGTAGAAAAGTAATTGAAGCAGGGTTAATTTTCATCGGACCTTCACCTGAAAGTATTGAATTGATGGGCGACAAATTAACGTCCAAACACACAGTAGCAAAATATAATATTCCTATGGTTCCCGGCACGCCTGATGCCGTGACCGACAGAGCTATCGCTAAAGAAAAATCTCTAGAAATTGGTTATCCAGTATTGATTAAAGCCTCTGCGGGTGGTGGTGGAAAAGGGATGCGTGTCGTGGAAAAAGAAGAAGATTTTGATGAACAAATGGACAGGGCTGTTTCTGAAGCTATTACTTCTTTCGGCAATGGTGCTGTTTTTATTGAAAAATATATTACTGCACCAAAACACATCGAAATACAAGTATTAGGCGACCAACATGGAAACGTAGTACACTTATTTGAAAGAGAATGTTCTATTCAACGTCGTCATCAAAAAGTAGTTGAAGAAGCTCCATCAGCAGTTTTAACACCTGAGATTCGTGAAGCAATGGGGCGTTGTGCTGTTGATGTAGCAAAAGCTTGTAATTATTATGGAGCAGGAACTGTAGAGTTTATCGTAGATGAGCGACTAGATTTTTATTTCTTAGAAATGAATACTCGCTTACAAGTTGAACATCCTGTTACTGAACTTATCACAGGCATCGACTTAGTAAAAGAAATGATTCGAATTGCTGAAGGAGAAAGTATCTCTTTTAAACAAGAAGATATTCATATTCAAGGGCATGCAATAGAAATAAGAGTATGTGCTGAAGATTCAAGAAATAATTTTCTACCAGATGTTGGCACGCTAAATACTTATATTAGACCAGAAGGAAATGGGGTAAGAGTAGATGATGGTTTTGAACAAGGAATGACCATTCCAATTTTCTATGACCCAATGATTGCAAAATTGATTACTTATGGCAAAAATAGAGAAGAAGCAATTGCCAAAATGATTAGAGCAATTGATGAGTTCAAAATTTCGGGGATTCAAACAACTTTGCCATTTTGTAAATTTGTAATGCAACACCAAGCCTTTTTATCTGGAAATTTTGATACAAGATTTATAAGTTTGTATTATTCTCCAGAATTATTAGACGAATTACCTGATGCTGAAGAAGAAATGTTAGCAGCTGCTTTAGCAAATTTCTTGATGACTAACAAAAAAACTATTAACAACATTACTAATTCAACGACTGTAGAAAGTAGTAATTGGAAAGCAAATCGTTTGTCTTATCGTTAAAACCAAAGAGGCTAACGTTTTAAACATTAGCCTCTTTGGTTTTTATTTCTTAACTACTTTTAGCTCTACTCCTTTATTACTTGCATTTCTTAAAACAATACCCGCAAAATCTATTCTAATGGCATTAATACCATTCCCAATTAATATATTTCTAATAGCTGCTGCACGTCTTGAACCCAATCGTTTACTTTGAAGTGAATCGCCCATGTTATCAATATAGGCTGTCAGCTTAATTTGTGATTTTGGATAAGCCGACATGATTTTTGCTAAATCAATCACTGTTTTATCAGAACCTGCTGTTAATGCACCAGTATTTCCTTCAAAACCTATGTTATCAAAAGTAAAAACTCGATTTACTGTAGCAGCAGAATCTGCCAAATATCTTGCAAAATTATACGTAAAAGAACCATTGGTTAAATCAATTTTTTGTCCGTTTGGTAAATTTACGGCGATTGTTTTTTCTTCCGCTTTTAAAGCTGTTGTATCCACTTTAGCAGTTGAAGAATCTTTTGCTAAACTATTAGTATCAATAATAGCTCCTGTTACTTCTTCCATTTCAGATGAATCTACCATACTGTCGGATGAAGTACTTAAACTTTTCCAATCATAAGTAAAAGCAAAATATCCTAAACCTGCAATAACTGCTACAATTAATACTGAAGGCAAAAACCATTTTGGAATACCTCCCAAACCACCACTTGATTCGCTTTCGTAGTTTTTAGTCGAGTAAGTCATCTTCGACTCTTTCTCAGGCTTTGTTGCTACAGTATTATTGACTGCAACAGATTTTATAGGTGCTGCTGGTGCAAACTGAATTGGCTTAATTTCTTGACTCATGAAAATCGCAATGCCAAGCGTATCAATCATTTTTGGCTGAAGTGCGTCTGGTGTTTCATCAATCAAATGTACTTTTTGGTCAAGTAAATAATTGGCTAAGTGAATTTTATCCAAACCTTGGCTTATTACCAATTTGCCTAATTTACCCACTACAACTGGAGCAACTACTGCCATTATTGACGTTGCAGAAGAATTTCGAATACTTGCAAATTGTGAAATCAAGGTTGCAATAGAGCTTTTTTTGTCTGGCAAAACCTGACTGACCAAAGAACTTCCTTGCTCAAAAAGTGGTGTGAAACTTTCTTTATCTCTTAAATAATCTTGTAGTTTTTCATTAATACTGCCATCATGTTTACCTCTTTGAATAACATTCATTAAGGTTGTTGCACCTGCTTCGTTAGAGACTCTCTTCATCAAACCTCCAATCAAAGTAGGAATTAGTCCATCAATTGCCACTTTCACTTTCTCTTCTTTTTCTCCTGTAATATTGGCTATTTTGAATGAAATATCTCCTGCTAGCAGCTCTCTAAGTTCTCCAAATAAATTCATACTCTTTGTTTTTAAAATCTTTTAATGTTAAGTCAAAATTACAACCTAATTCTCAAAAAACACTCAAAATATTTACAAGAACAAATCTTCGCTGAGAATTTGTACTCAACTTTCATCTATTTATCTTTTGAGCAAATTCCTCATTTTGTAGTTTAAACGGAATTTTTACTTAAAAATTAGACATTCAAAAGAATAAACATCAAGCAAATTTGATAAAAGTGATAAAACTCTAGGAATGTAGTACTAATTTTGTAGTTCCCATTTCAAATTCATGATTTTATAATCATGTTATATTCCATGAAAAAAATATTGTTTATTGACCGTGATGGTACTATTATCGCTGAACCTCCGATAGATTTCCAAGTAGATTCACTTGAAAAATTGGCATTCCTTCCAAAAGCGATTTCAAATCTTCGTAAAATAGCAGAAGAATCAGACTTTGAATTAGTGATGGTGACGAATCAGGACGGATTAGGAACAGACTCTTTTCCTGAAAACACTTTTTGGCCAGCACACAACAAAATGATGGAAACTTTGACGAATGAAAATATTCATTTTGCCGAAGTACACATCGACCGTACTTTCGAACATGAAAATGCTCCTACTCGTAAGCCAAGAACAGGAATGTTGGAAAAATATTTCGATGCTTCAGTTTATGATTTAAAAAACTCCTTTGTATTGGGCGATAGACTTACCGACGTTCAATTAGCCATCAATTTAGGTGCAAAAGCAATTTATTTGGGTGATAATAAACCTGAAGACCAAAAACTAACAGATGCCATTGCTTTGGATTCAAAAGATTGGGATGAAATTTATCAATTCCTTCGTTTACCAGAACGCATCGGAAGTATAGAACGCATTACCAAAGAAACGCAAATTTGGGTAACTGTGAATTTAGATGGAAAAGGAAAATCAAATATTGATACTGGTTTGGGCTTTTTCGACCACATGTTAGACCAATTGGCAAAACATTCTGGTGCAGATTTGACCATCAAAGTAAACGGAGATTTGCATATCGACGAACATCATACGATTGAAGACACTGCTTTAGCTTTGGGCGAAGCATATTTAAAAGCTTTGGGTGATAAAAAAGGAATTACTCGTTATGGTTTTTATTTATTGCCAATGGACGAAGCCTTGGTTCATGCAGCGATTGATTTCTCTGGTAGAAATTGGATGGTTTGGGATGCAAAATTCTCTCGTGAGAAAATTGGAGAAATGCCAACCGAAATGTTCTTCCATTTCTTCAAATCGTTTACTGATACTGCAAAATGTAATCTAAATATTAAGGCAGAAGCCGACAACGAACACCATAAAATCGAAGCGATTTTTAAAGCTTTTGCAAAAGCCATCAAAATGGCAACGAAAAGAGAAATCAAAGATTTAGATATTCTTCCTTCTACAAAAGGTGTTTTATAAATCATAAAATTTTATTTTGTATAGGAAATTAACCAAAGAATTAATTCCTATTAATCCATTTTTAACAATTCTTACTTACCTTTGTAGTAAGATTAAATAGAATAATTGAACCTTCAAAATCATATAAAAATGTCTGGAACAGTATTAACTTGGGCTTTCTTTATCGTTCTAATGGGTGCTTCAACAATTGTAGCTATCAAATTACAAAGTATCTACAACGAAAGAGGTAAGTAATTAGCCCTGATTTTTCTAAATGTTTGAAATTAAAAAGAGCTTCTCGAAAATTTTCGAGAAGCTCTTTTTAATTTCTGTTCATGCTATTTTATAAAATGTATTGGCTCAAATCTCTGTTCTTAACCATTCCACCCAAACGCTCAACAACTAATTCTTTTCCAATGACTATTTTTTCATTTGGCGTAATCACATCAGGAATATCAAACATAATATCATTCAATAAATGTGACATTACTGTTTGTAAACGCCTTGCTCCAATATTTTCTACTTCTGAATTAACTGCAAAAGCAATACGAGCAATTTCTGCCAAAGCTTCATCATCAAAACTTAACGCTACTCCTTCTGACTGTAATAAAGAGATATATTGTTTTGTCAATGCACTTTTAGGCTCTTTCAGAATTCTATAAAAATCTTCTTCTTTCAAGCTTTGTAATTCTACTCTGATTGGAAAACGTCCTTGTAATTCAGGAATTAAATCGCTTGGTTTTGAAACATGGAAAGCACCTGCTGCGATAAACAAAACATGGTCAGTATTAATCACACCATATTTTGTATTCACTGTAGAACCCTCAACAATCGGAAGCATATCTCTTTGTACTCCTTCACGGCTAACATCCGGACCGCCACCACCACTTCTTGAAGAAGCAATTTTATCAATTTCATCAATAAAAATAATTCCTAAATTTTCTGCTTTTCTGATTGCCTCCTCTTTTACTTCATCCATGTCAATCAGTTTTGCAGACTCTTCTTCTAACAATACTTTACGAGCGTCAGCAATCGTCATTTTACGCTTTTTCTCTTTTTTGGGTAACATTCCGCCTATCATTTCAGAAATATTCATCATCGACATTTCATCTATTGGGCCACCCATCACACCAATGTTCGGAGAATTGGTACTTCTAACGGCAATATCAATCTTACGGTTTTCTAATTCACCTCTTCTTAGTTTTTCACGAAAAAGTTCTCTGGTTCTTTGGTTGAGTTCTTCGTCAGATTCTGGCAATTCATTTTCAAAACCAATCTTTTCTTGTTTTTTCTTCTTACCAGTCTTTCCCATAGATGGAACAAGTGCTTCCACAATAATATCCTCTACGATTTCAGAAGCCTTATCTTTTACTTCTTCTTTCTTGGCTGTTTGCACCAAATGAACTGCCGATTCTACCAAATCTCTAACCATTGATTCTACATCTCGCCCAACATAACCCACTTCTGTAAATTTAGAAGCTTCCACTTTTGTAAATGGAGCATCTGCTAATTTAGCCAATCTGCGAGCGATTTCGGTTTTCCCAACACCAGTAGAACCAATCATTAAGATATTATTTGGTGTAATTTCTTTTTGCATTTCTTCTGGAGCATTCATTCGTCTCCAACGATTTCGAAGTGCAATTGCTACATTTTTCTTGGCATCTTTCTGCCCAATAATGTATTTGTCGAGTTCAGCGACAATTTGTTTAGGAGTTAATGAATCTAAATTTGCCATCTTTTAAACGTTCCACAAATTTGCGTGAACACAATTTTGCTAGGTCAGTAAATTTTTATTTTATTATTCTGTTTAAATCACAAACTAAACCAAAACTATTCAAATTTCCAGCTGTATTATAGCCTGAATACCCATAAGAAAAATTAAATAATTTAGTCCGAATCAAAAAACCAAGAGAAAATCCAGAGAAACCACCGATATTTTGTTGGCTTAATTCTGCACTTCTTAAATGATTATAACCAATTAAGGCATGAAAATTTTTACTCAGTAAAAGCTCTGTTCCGATAACAAAATGTCTTGCAAAATTATCAACAGGACTTATTTTGTTTTCGATAATATTACCATTCAAATCTTTTTTGATAATACTTTTATCCAAATATGAAATATCGTATTGATACAAATGATGAGCAGTAAAAGAGAAACGCACTGGCATGTATTTAGGTTTAAAAGTAATTCCAGCTTGTACATCAAAAGGTAAATCGGTTTTATCAAAAGGAGTATAAGATTTTAGGGTTACTCCTACGTTTTTCACAGTGAAACCAATCGTTAAAGCTTGCGTTGGATGCTTAAATATAGCACCAAAATCCATAAGTAAGGCTACCGATGAATAACTTTCTATGACGGAGGATGCAAATTTTAAACTTCCACCAAATGTGATATTTCCCTGAGTACGAGCACTCGACAAAGTCATCGCCACATCATTCGCTGCAAATTGCCCAAGAATATTTCCAGAAGCGTCCGTCAATTGAAAATTTCCATAGTTAATAGATTGAACACCCAAAGCAATAATATTTTCTTTGATGTTTCTGGCATAAGCTGCAGTAGCATAATTAATTCCTGAGAAATAAGGAGTATAATTTACGGCTAAAAAATTATGTAAACTGCTATCTAAAAGTGCTGGATTTTGAAAAAATACGTTAACATCTTTTTCTGAACGAGAAACATTAACGCCACCCAAAGCTAAATTAACAGGATTGCTAGGAATATTTAAAAAGCTAAAACTTCCATTACCTCCAATTTGACAAAACCCTTGCTTTGCGATTTGTAGAAAAAATATCGTAAAAAAAATCCAATAGTATTTTTTAGCCATGCTGAATGAATCGATTTTGTCTTTCAAACCCAAAATTAGTTTAATTTGAGCATACTATAATTTGAATAAAAGACATTTTGTAGAAAACGATTCAAGTGTACAATTCAATCTAAATTTGTCCATTTATTTATCTTAATTAAGAAGGAATTTTAGAGAAATAGTATTCAATATTTTAACTATAAAATTAGCAAAGCCAAAAATATACAAAATCAAGAAACTATATCATTTTTGCAGGTATTTGATTCTTGAATTATATCTTTGATAATAATTCAAACAGAACCATTTAGAACAAAATCATCGCAAATGAATACAGGTGGCAATCAAGCAAAATTTGATGAATTAGCAAAAAAAAATACAGAAGCTTTATTGGGTGGTGGAGAAAAACGCATAGAAGTTCAACACAAAAAAGGAAAGCTAACTGCTCGTGAAAGAATTACTTTATTATTGGATGAAGGTAGTTTTGAAGAAATTGGAAAATTCGTCATGCACCGCTGTAAGGACTTTGGTTTAGATAAAGAATATTATTTGGGCGATGGTGTTGTGACAGGCTATGGAACCGTAAACGGACGATTAGTGTATGTTTTCGCCCAAGATTTCACTGTTTTTGGTGGAGCATTATCTGAAAGTCATGCTGAAAAAATTTGTAAAATCATGGATTTAGCTATGAAAAATGGCGCACCAATTATTGGTTTGAATGATTCTGGCGGTGCAAGAATTCAAGAAGGCGTTACTTCCTTAGCAGGTTATGCAGATATTTTCTATAAAAATACTTTGGCATCTGGTGTAATTCCTCAGATTTCAGCTATCATGGGGCCATGTGCAGGCGGAGCAGTTTATTCGCCAGCCATTACCGACTTTATTTTGATGGTAGAAAATACTTCATATATGTTTGTAACAGGGCCAAACGTAGTAAAAACCGTAACCCACGAAGTTGTTACTTCTGAAGAATTGGGGGGAGCTTCCACACACTCCACCAAATCGGGCGTTACGCATTTTTCTTGTGCCAACGAAGTTACTTGTATCAACGACATCAAGAAAATACTTTCTTATGTTCCACAAAACTGCGAAGACCAAGCTCCTGCTTTACCTAATGAAGCTGGAAACGAAGAACGCAAAGAGTTAAATAGTATCATTCCAGAAAACCCCAATCAACCTTACGACATCAAAGAAGTAATTGAACATATTACTGATACAGATTCATTCTTTGAAGTACATAAAAATTACGCAGAAAATATTGTAGTAGGTTTTGCACGTTTGGCAGGCAGAAGTATCGGTATTGTCGCTAATCAACCAGCGGTGATGGCGGGAGTTTTGGATATTCAGGCGAGCCAGAAAGCAGCAAGATTTGTTCGTTTCTGTGATTGTTTCAATATTCCTTTACTTGTACTTGAAGACGTTCCCGGTTTTATGCCCGGCACTAATCAAGAGTGGGGCGGCATTATTACACACGGAGCAAAATTATTATATGCTTTCTGCGAAGCAACTGTACCAAGAATTACAGTAATTACTCGTAAAGCCTACGGCGGAGCTTACGATGTAATGAATTCAAAACATATTGGTGCAGATATGAATTATGCTTGGCCAACCGCAGAAATTGCCGTAATGGGTGCAAAAGGTGCGGCAGAAATTATCTTTAAAAGAGAAATTTCCGAAGCTGAAAATCCAGTTGAGAAACTCCAAGAAAAAGTAGATGATTATACTGAGAAGTTTGCGAATCCATACAGAGCGGCACATCGTGGATATATTGATGAAGTAATTCAGCCATCTGAAACTCGTCAGAAATTAATCCGTGCTTTTAAAATGTTGGAGAATAAAGTAACGAATTTACCAAGAAAGAAACATGGAAATATTCCTTTGTAGTTAAGTGATTAGTTATCAGTATATCTGTTATCTGGACGAAAAGATACAAATAACAGATAACAGCTAACAAATAACTTTCTTACCCCAAAGGCTTTTAAAACCTTTGGGGTTTTGTATTTTTGTGAAAATGACAAAATTATGGGAGAAAACCATTTAACATATTTCAAAATTGAAAACTTCAAAAGATTTGATTCTTTTGAAATGGAAAACCTTGGTCAATTCAACCTTTTGGTGGGCGATAATAATGTTGGAAAGACGAGTGTTTTGGAGGGGCTTTTGTTTGATGAGGATGGAGCAAAATTCTTAGTAAGATTAATTCATTGTCTTTTTACTAGAAAACTTCTTGTTGACGACCCTAATTTGAGTATTTCTCTTAACTTAAATTTATGGAATGCCTTTCCTAAAAAAACGACTAAGCCATTCGAAATCACTTTTGCGTATGTGGAATCACAAGATATAAGAAAAATTAAATGGGATTTAATTCCTTTTGCTGATTTAACTACTGAAGACTATAAATTATTGTCAAAAAAAAGTACTTTCCCAAGAGATGGGTTTCAGGAACTAGTGTTTAAATATGGTTTAAGATTTAGTTCTATTAATGGATTGAACAATTTTTATCCTTTATCTAACATTACTAACAATGAGCTTATTATTGCTATCAAAGATATTCAAAACTACATTCCTTTTATAGCAACTAGTGACAATTATGACTCAGATTTGTTAAATTTTTATTACAAGCAAATTAATACAGACAAAAAGAAAAGAAAAGAATTCGAGTACAATTTAAAAACTTTCATTCCTAAATTAGAGGAAATACGTACTCAAAAATTCTTTGATGATACAGAAATGTTGGGTGTTGTTCTTGAGGATGAAAACGGTATCTATCCAATAACAAGATTCGGTGATGGTACAATAAAACTTTCTCGTATTTTACTTGAGATTTTGATGGCAAAAGGTAAACGAATAATGATTGATGAAATAGATACTGGTATTCATTTTTCTCGTCTAAAAGATTTTTGGAAAATGGTTATAAAGCTTTGTAAACAATACGATGTTCAACTTTTTGCTACTACTCATAGTTTAGAATGTCAAAGATATTTTGTGGAGGCTTTGTCGGAATTAGGTGAAGAGTATCAAAAAGATGCCCGAAATATCAGTTTGTTAGAAAATGCTAAGGGAGAAGTACAGTCTGTGACTTTTGATTTTGAACAATTTGAATTTGCATTAAGTATTGGTGCTAATACGAGAGGAGGGCAAAGATGAAAAAGGTTCAAATCTTTGTAGAAGGCATTGCTGATGCAAAATTTTTGAAAGATTTTGTTGCTCACACTTATAAAATAGATTTAGAGATTGGGAAAGTTGGTAGTGAAAGTGCTAATCCAGCTATTTTAATTATTGGTGGTAAAGATAAAATTCCTAAAGTTTCAAATCTATTTAAAGAAAATGAAATCAATGAAATAGCCAATATTGTCATTTTTGATGCAGATAACTTTGCCGAAGAAAATTCAAAATTTGTCCAATATCAAACCAAATATACTATTGAGAGCTATTTTTTACTTCCCAATAATCAAGATGACGGAGATTTAGAAACTTTACTCGAACAAATCATCAATCGAGAACATCAGACTATTTTTGATTGTTGGGCTAGTTATGAAGAATGCTTACGTTCACATAAAGAGAAAAACTATACAATCCCAGCTCGCAAAACTAAGATTTACGCTTATTTAGAAGCACTTTTAGGTGAAAGTAAAAATCAAAAAAAGAAAATAAAAGAAGCAGAAAGAGATTATTCAAATACAAGCCACTGGCATCTGAATGCTCCTGCACTCAAGAATTTAAAAACATTTTTAGATAAATTTTTTATAGAATAAGTTATGACTGAAAACGCAAAAACATTCCTCTACGAATACCTCAACAATGCTTCGCCAACTGGCTTTGAAGCTCCCGGACAACAAATTTGGTTGGATTATATCAAACCTTATATCGACGAAACGATTATTGATGTTTACGGAACTGCCGTTGGGGTGATTAATCCTAACCAACCTTATAAGGTAGTTATTGAAGCTCATGCCGACGAAATTTCTTGGTTTGTCAATTATATCGACGATAACGGCTATATTTTCGTAAGAAGAAATGGTGGCTCTGATGCAGTGATTGCTCCTTCGATGCGTTGTAATTTACATACAAAAAAAGGCGTTGTTAAAGGCGTTTTTGGCTACCCAGCGATTCACGTGCGTGATTTGGCGAAAGACAAAGCTCCGACTGTCAATGATATTTTTATTGATTTGGGTGCTGCCAACAAAAAGGAAGTAGAAGAAATGGGCGTTCATGTAGGTACGGTCGTTACTTTTGAAGATGGGCTTACAGAATTGAACAATCGTTACTTCGTTGGTCGTGCTTTGGATAATCGCATGGGTGGTTTTATGATTGCCGAAGTAGCCCGAATGTTAAAAGAAAACAATGTTCAATTGCCTTTTACTTTGTATGTCGTAAATGCTGTCCAAGAAGAAATCGGGTTGCGTGGTGCTGAAATGATTGTAAGACGTTTGAAACCAGACGTTGCCATTGTAACAGACGTTACACACGATACTCAGTCGCCGATGTACAATAAAAAAGAGCAAGGTGATTTGAAATGTGGTTCTGGCCCTGTGATTTGTTATGGCCCAGCGGTACAAAACAATTTACGTGATTTTATCATCGACGTTGCCGAAGCAAAAGAAATCAAAATTCAACGTCAGGCTGTTTCTCGTTCTACGGGTACTGATACCGATTCATTTGCTTATGCTACTGAAGGCGTTGCTTCTGCTTTGATTTCTCTTCCATTGAAATATATGCACACGACTGTTGAAACTGTTTCAAAAGACGATGTACAAGCGGTTATTAACTTGATTTATGAATCTTTACTTGCCTTAAAAGGAAATGAAGATTGGCGTTATATAAAGTAATTTAGCTGTTAGCAGTAAGCTTTGAGCTTTTTTATTTTCATTATTTGATAAAATATTTCTATTAAAGTTATGGAAAATAAAAAGCTCATAGCTTAAAGCTAACAAGCCTCCAACCCATGAAAAACAATTCCCTCTCCGTTGCCTCTTTTAATCTGATTTTATATGCTGCCCAACAAAGAGGTGTAGACTATACTACTTTGTGCGAAAAAGTTGGTTTAACTACCGAAATGCTACAAGACCCAGATGCTCGTTTACCTATCAAAAAAGTACAAGTACTTTGGAAAGAAGCAGTTGAAATGACGGGCGATAAACATTTGGCTTTACATCTTGGAGAATCTATCAATACGGTTGCGGTCGGAATTTTGGCTTATGTGATGATGCACTGCCCTACTTTGGATAAAGCTTTAGAGAAACTTTGCCAGTATCAAGATATTGTTTGTGATGGTTCAAAAACCACTGTTTTTATTCAAAACGATTTGGTTTATGTTACGCTTACGCAACTAAGTGATGAAATGTTGTATCCTGAATATGCTTTTGAGTCTGAATTGTCTATTTATCACGCAGCCATGAAAGGAATGATTGGCAGAGATTTACCGCTAAAATCTGTTCATTTTAATTATCCAACTTACTCCGATTCGTCTGAATACCAGCGAGTTTTTCAAACGCAAGAAGTTGTTTTTGAAAGCAATTTCACAGGAATGGTTTTTGAAAAAAAGTACTTTCATTTGCCTATTATCAACGCTAATTCTAATCTTTTTTCTTTGTTTGATAAACACGCACAGAGTATTCTGGAAGGTTTGAAGCAAGACAATTCTTTTAAAGAAAAGGTGAAAAAAGAAATTTTGGATGGCTTAAAAGGCGAAGAACCTTCACTTTTTAATGTTTCAAGAAGTTTAGGAATAGGTTTACGTTCTTTACAAATGAAACTGAAAGAAGAAGGAGTTACTTTTCAGCAACTCCTTGATGAAATTCGCAAAAATTTAGCGCTTAAACATTTACAAGAATCACATTTAAGTACTACAGATATTGCGTATTTGTTGGGCTATTCTGAACCAAGTGTTTTTTCACGTTCTTTCAAAAAATGGACTGGACACACGCCAAATGTTTACCGTAAAAATCCTAAAATGGTAGCATAGGATTTCAGCGGTCGGATTTCGGGTTTCAGATTTTGTATTTATGCAAAATTTGGTTTAGGCTGTAAGTTATAAGCCTTTATTTAATATTGCTGTGTTATTGTGTTTGCCTAAAGCCTACAGCTTATCGCCTAAAGCAAATTTCTATTTCGCTGACTTCCCAATTTTTCCCAAATGCGTATTTTCAAAACTATCTTCATACTTTAGTCCATAGCCCATCATTCTGTCAAAAGCTGAGTGAGCAAAAAGGATTGTTCCCAACAATAAAACTCCTTGATTTTGTTCGTAAAAACCATAAGCTAAAATAGTAATTCCTAAAGCTTTGTGATGCACCAAATTGTACATCCACGCTCCTATTTTCGGGTTGATTAAGTAACCCAACATTCCTAAATCTGGTGTTAATAACAATGCTGGAAAATACCACCAAGCAAACTCTAAACGACTGAAAATCAATATTCCCAATATAAATTCAGCCAATTCTTCTAATTTTAAAATATTTTTCATGTTTGTTTTTTCTATAAAGTTTATTGTAAAACACTCAACACTCATGACTTGGAGTCATGGCATGAGTACAAGAAAGCTCAAAACTTATAACTGATTCTCCCTAAACCAATTCAAAGTTTCTGTAATGGCTTCATCCAAAGGCGTTTCTTTGAAATCAGGAAAAATACTTCTTACTTTTGTGTCATCTAAAAGTACAGTTCCTTCAAAAAGATAAAGCATTTCTTTTACTTCTTTCATCATTGGCATAAAAATTCCCAATACTGAAAATAACCATTTTGGATGAAGTTTTACTTTTTCAGGTGCATTTGCCAATCTTGAAATTCGGTTCAGTAAACCTTTCATCGTTGGATGTACTTGTCCGCCATAATTATAATTTTCATAAGGTTTTTGGATGCCTCTCTGCATCAATCTTACCATGATTTCAGCCGCATCTTTGGTAAAAACTAATTGATGAGGAATATCTTGACGAACCATATATGGTAGTGCTTCGCCTTTCAAAGCATTTATAAAAATGGGTTTGATACCATAATTCAATACATTTGGTCCCCAAAAATCTGGCAAACAAACATTGAGTACTTTACATTTGCCAGCATTAGCGGCATCTCGCAAGGTTTTTTCGATTTCTACTCGCAAAGCTCCTTTTCGTGTACATGGATTTTCTGGAGAATCTTCTTTAATCAAAGGCGTATTGCCATAATTATAAACATTTCCAGGAAAAACAATCATGGCTTTATTTAAACTTGCCGCTTCGATAATCTTATTTGTCACCACGTCCATATTCCCAAACCATTCATTATATGGATAATTGATGCCGTGAAAAATATACTTTTTGTCGGCGGCTACTTGTTTCAAAAGATTCAAATCTTGTGCATCTCCTTTAATAATTTCTACGTGATTAAAGCTTTGAAAAAGGTTTTTCGCTTTCACTGCATCACGAACGATTATGGTTACTGGGATATTTTTGCTAAGTAAATTTTCGGTAAAAGCATAACCGATGCTTCCTGTTGAGCCTAAAACTAAGATTTCTGATTTCATGTTTTTTGTTGTTTAATGATGATACAAAGTTGTCGGAAAGCCCCGAAATCGTCCTTGACCAATCATGCAAACAAAATGACATATTGCGAAAATCTTTCAAAACAAATAGCGGCTAAAACAGACTTCGAAGTCTGTTTTAGCCGCTATTTTAATATTTATATAAAATTTACTTGCTAATAAACTCTTCCAACAGATGGATTATCTACAATAATTCTCTTCATTTCTTGCGGATTAATCGTTCCTTGTTTTTGATAAACAATTTTTCCATTCGGTTCTACCAAAAGTGTATAAGGTAAAGCTCCTTGCCACTTTGGGTCAATTAATTCTATCAATTTATAAGCATCATCTGAATTAAAAATATAGTTTTTGGTCGAAGCTTGTAATCTTTTTAATGTAGCCAAAGCTTTGTCTTTTTTATCAGGTTTATCTGCCGAAATCGTCACTAATTCAAAATCTCTTAAACGATACATCCTATTTATCGTCATAAAATCTGGTAATTCAGCCACGCAAGGTCCGCACCAAGTAGCCCAAACATTGATTAAACGTAATTTCCCAGAATCATTTTTCAATAAACTCTTTATTCCTTCTTCATCAATGGTTTCTAAACTGACTGGCTCTTTTGCCCAATCTATTTTTTCTTGAGCAGCCAATTCTCGTTTTCCTCCCCACTTTACCGAACAACCAAACGTTTTTGTCTTACTTATTGACACTGGTTTATCGGCTAATAATTCTTCGATAGCCCTTCTTGTATCATGATTTTTAGGAGTACCTGTTGGTTTTTCTACATCATCAATTCTACCTGAATACCTCAATATTCTTTTTTGGTCGAATATGAAAACATGTGGCGTAGCAACTGGTCCAAACTTTTTAGAGGCTTCTTCTGTGTCACCGTCATATAAATACGGAAAATTAAATTGGTGTTCTTTGGCTCTTACTTTCATGTCGTTGAAACTATCGCCTAAATCGGTGTAACCCATTTCATCCAAACGGACACTTACTGGATCGTTTGGCGAAATCGCAATTACTTGTACTCCTTTAGTTTTATACTCTGTCACCAATTTCTTAATGCGTTCTTCATAAGCTTGTGCCGTTGGACAATGATTGCAAGTAAAAACTACGACCAATACTTTAGCTTTAGCAAAAGTATTCAGCGAGTACATTTTACCATCGGTAGCTTTTAAATTGAAATTAGGAGCTGGCGAACCTATTTCTAAAGTTGGATGCTCTTCAATATTTTTGAAGCCAAATATTCCTACGCAAATAGTTAATAATAAGAGGATAAGTATTCTTTTCATTTTTTTAAAATTGTTTTTTATGCTTCATAAAAGATAGAAATTTTTCTTCATGGATGTATCTTGTTTTGTTAGTTAAGTTTCCAGTTTCCTTTTAAATCAAACATATTCTACGAAATCAAAACTTGATTGAGCCACATAAAATGAGTATTTTTGAAAAATAGCTTTCCTTATTTCCCTTTCTTAAACAATTCTAATTGTATGCAAGACCTTTCCATAACACTCATCCAAACTGATTTATATTGGGAAAATTCAACTGCTAATTTGGCAATGTTGGAAGAAAAAATTGCGATGATTTCTACACCAACCGACTTGATTGTATTACCTGAAATGTTTAATTCTGGTTTTACAATGAATGTTGAACAAGTAGGTGAACCCATGAATTTTTTCGTACAAAAATGGATGAAACAACAAGCTGCACAAACAAATGCAGTTGTCACTGGAAGTTTTATTGCCAAAGAAGGTGAAAAGTATTTTAACCGTTTAATTTGGATGCGACCAGATGGAAGTTTTGAACAATACGACAAACGACATTTATTTAGAATGGGGGGCGAACATCATTACTTTACTAGTGGTACGCAAAAATTAATTGTAGAATTGAAAGGTTGGAAAATTTGCCCACTCATTTGTTATGATTTACGCTTCCCAGTTTGGTCAAGAAATGTAAATCAAGCTTACGATTTATTGATTTATGTAGCCAATTGGCCAGCGGTGCGATCAAAAGTTTGGGATACGCTGTTACAAGCACGAGCCATTGAAAATCAAAGCTTTGTAATTGGAGTAAATAGAGTGGGAAAAGATGGAATGGATTTAGTTTATTCAGGAAATTCTACCATGATTGATTTTAAAGGAAATCATCTTTTCTACCAAGCAGATAGCGAAATTATTGAAACACAAGTACTCAACAAAAAGAGTTTAGCAGAATTCAGGGAACAGTTTCCTGCTTATTTAGATGCTGATTCTTTTGAAATTAACAACCTTTTATAATGCAAAAAAAGTTACTTACTTTTTCTTTAATCTTAAATGTAATACTTATCCTAACAGGTGGAACTTTAGCTTTTAAATTCAAAGAAAAACTGCATAAATATTTATTCCCGCCTGAATCAAACAACATTTTATTAGTGGGTGATTCTTTATTAGCACAAGAAAATTGGGCTTTACTTTTAGAAAGGAACGATATTACGAATTTGGCTTATGGTGGGGCAATTACTTTATATATTCTAAAAAACATAGAAGTATTGAGTCCAAAAATAAAACCTAAAATATGTGTGATTGAAGGCGGAGTAAATGATTTATTAGCTGGCGTTCCCGAACAAAGAGTTTTTGAAAATTATATTAAGATGATTCATATCCTTCAAAAACAACAAATTAAGCCCATTGTTAATGCCGTTATTTATACCAATTTGCCTGAAATTAATCATCAAATAACGATTTTGAACCAACAACTGGCAAGTTTTTGTCAACAAAACCAAGTGGTTTATATAGATGCCAATCAAGTTCTATCTGAAAAAGAATCATTAAAAAACCAGTATTCCTTAGATGGCATTCATTTAAAACAAGTAGCTTATCCACTTTGGGCAAAAGAACTTTCAAATGCAATTAAAAAAATGGAGCATTAAAAAACCTGTAAAGCTTAGCCTCACAGGTTTTTTAATGAAATATTAGAATGACTAAAGTACCATAATTACACGAGTACCGTCCACATCTATTCCTTCGATTTTAACTCTTCCTTTACGGTTAGCCAATACGTCAGCCACTTCTTTAGCATCAGTAATCGCTTTATCATCAATTTTTGTGATTACAAAACCTTTGTCGAATCCTTGGTAACCTAAACGTCCTTCAGGATCAATTTCTGTGATTTTAGCACCACCACTTACTTTAAATTTAGATTTTTCTCCATCTGTTAAATTAGAAAGTTTCGCTCCAAGAAAATCACTTTTTACAGCATTTCCTGCCACTTCTCCTTTTACAATGTTTGTATTTCCATCTTTGTTTTTCAATACTACATTGAAATCTTTCAAAGAACCATCACGATTTACCGTAACAACTACGGTTTCACCTGGACGCTTGCGACCAACCAACTCCATCAATTTTGACATTGATTTCGTTTCGATACCGTCGATTTTTACAATTACGTCATTTACTTTCAAACCTGCTGATTGAGCAGAACTTCCACCAGTCGTAGGAAAACCTCCTACATAAACACCGTCGCTTACTTTCAAATCTTTTTCCTCAACCAATTTGGCATTTACTTCTGCAATATTGATTCCTAAATATCCACGTTGAACATTTCCGTATTTAATTAAATCTGCTGCTACTTTTTTAACGATACTTACAGGAACAGCAAATGAATAACCTGCAAATTGACCTGTACGACTATAAATTGCAGTATTAATACCAATTAATTCACCTTTCAAGTTTACTAAAGCACCACCAGAATTACCCGGATTTACAGCAGCATCCGTTTGAATAAATGATTCTAATGGATTTACATCTTTGTCACGGTCAATAATATTTTGGCGTCCTTTCGCTGAAACGATACCAGCCGTAACAGTCGATTCTAAATTGAATGGATTACCAACAGCCAAAACCCACTCTCCTACTCTAATACCATCCGAATCACCGAAAGTTAAGAATGGCAAATTATTACTTTTCACTTGAATCACCGCAATATCAGTAGCAGGGTCAGTACTGATAACTTTTGCTTTTAATTCACGCTTATCGTTCAAAATTACTGATACTTCATCTGCATCTTGTACTACGTGGTTGTTCGTAACAATGTAGCCATCTGAACTAATAATTACTCCTGAACCTGAGGCTTCTTGTGGTTCTTGTTGTTGACGACGACCACCTCCTCCAAACCCCCCGAAGAAATCTTCAAATGGATCCATCATTTGGCGGCTCACATTACGAGTCATTTTTGTTTTAATATGCACTACAGCTGGTGTTGCCTTTTCGGCAGCAAAAGTAAATTCCCCCGGTGCTCCCGCTGGTAAAGCTCCAGCATTCGAAACCATTCTAGTAAAAGCTGAAGGCGTATTAGTAAATAGAGAATCTGATGATGATTTTTCTAAAAAAAGCTTATAGGCTCCAAGCGTAGTAGCACTACTCAATACTCCGGCTATAGCTAGGTTTTTAACATTATTTTTAATTTCCATGGTTGTGATATTTTGTTAAATTTTACAAAACAGTTAAAGATTGAATAAATCTTTCGGTCTTTCATTCACATCTGCTAATTTAACGCAAAAACTTTTTTTAAGGTGCATCGCTTTAGGGCTTTTTAACAAATTTTAAGAAAAATAGCGATGAGTTTTAAGCCTTAAGCTAACAGCTATGAGCCATGAGCTTTAAAATATCAAAAATTTTCAAACTCATGACTCATAACTGTTAGCTCATTCCTAAATTAAGCTACTGCAATTTCTTTTATTGCTGGCTTGATTTCTTCTTTTTTAGGTAAATTGATATTCAAAATACCATCATTATAAGTTGCTTCAATTTTTTCGCCATCTACTGATTTCGGCAAATTGAATGTTCTTTGGAAAGAAGAATAATTAAATTCTTGACGAGTATATTTTTCTGTTTTTTCTTCACTTGATTCTTCTTTTTTGGTTGAAATACTCAAGCGGTTTTCGTGAAGACTTAATTTGAAATCCTCTTTTTTCAAACCAGGTGCAGCTACTTCAATCTGAAAAGAGCCTTCTACTTCTTTTACATTCACTGCTGGAATATTATTGAAAGCTAATTGATGATTTTGTTTTGAAGGATACATAGTGTCTAGATTTTTTAAAACGTTATTGAAATCTTCATTGAAAAATTGGAATGCTGGGTTATTGAATCTTACAAGTTTCATGGCTTTATTATGTTTAAATGTTTTTTGATTTGATGTTTAATATGAATTATCCATTTTAAATTGATGGACATCCCTTTTATTTCAAATCTTATACCAGCCAATAAATTACGCCATTTTGTCTGCTATTACGTATTTAAAAAAATATTTACATGACAAAATAGCCGAATCGTAAAAATTAAGATAATAAAATTGTCATTAAGGATTAACTAGAATCACAATAAAAATGTGAGTAAACAAAAACGGCTACCTCAATTGAAGTAGCCGTTTTTGTTTACTCAAACCATTTAAGAACGTCGCCCTTGGCAGGGATTGCAATATCTAATTTTAGTTTTTTACGCATTCCGCCCAAATCATTAAATACTTTATTCGGGTTGGCTTCTTTCAAAGCAGTAATCGTCATAAAGCCCATTTTTTGAAGTACTGGAATCCATTCTGTTGGTACACCAATTGCTTCATATTCTTCATTCGTAGAAAGTTCTGCTTTCTTCTCTGGACGCATCTGAGGGAAGAACAATACTTCTTGAATCGTTGTTTGGTTAGTCATCAACATCGTCAAGCGGTCGATACCAATACCGATACCAGCTGTTGGTGGCATACCGTATTCTAAAGAACGAAGAAAATCTTCATCCATCGCCATCGCTTCATCGTCGCCTCTTTCCGCTAATTTGAGTTGCTCTTCAAAACGTTCACGTTGGTCGATTGGGTCATTTAATTCTGAATAAGCATTGGCAATTTCTTTACCATTTACAAATAATTCAAAACGCTCTACCAAACCAGGTTTACTACGATGCTTTTTAGTCAATGGCGACATTTCAACTGGATAGTCAATAATGAAAGTCGGTTGAATCAAATTGCCTTCTACTTTCTCACCAAAAATTTCGTCAATTAATTTACCAGTTCCCATTGTAGCATCCACTTCAATTCCCCACGATTTGCAATGCTCACGAAGTGTAACTTCGTCCATGCCTTCCACATTAACACCAGTATATTTTTCAATTGCTCCTGCAATCGTCAAACGAGTAAATGGTCCAGCAAATTCAATTTCGTTTTCACCAACCTTTACTTTTGTTTGTCCATTAGTAGCCAAAGCAACTTTTTCGAAAATTTCTTCCGTAATTCCCATCATCCAATTGTAGTCTTTATAAGCTACATAGAACTCTAACGAAGTAAATTCTGGATTATGAGTTCTGTCCATTCCTTCATTACGGAACATTTTACCGAATTCATAAACGCCATCAAAACCTCCTACAATAAGTCGTTTCAAATACAATTCATTGGCAATACGCATGTACAAAGGCATATCCAATGTATTATGATGTGTTTTGAATGGACGAGCAGAAGCTCCACCGTGAATAGGTTGAAGAATTGGCGTTTCTACTTCTAACCAACCTCTTTCATCAAAAATTGAACGCATCGTCGTTACAATTCTTGAACGCTTCAAAAATATTTTTTTTACGTCTGGATTAACAATTAAGTCAACATAACGCTGACGGTAACGAGTTTCAGGATCTGTTAAACCATCAAATACATTACCATCTTCATCACGTTTTACCACTGGTAACGGACGCAAAGATTTATTAAGAATCTTGAATTCAGTAACGTGAATAGAAATTTCACCCGTTTGAGTAGTGAAAACATAACCTTTTACACCAATAATGTCACCGATATCCAATAGCTTTTTGAATACAGTATTATAAAGTGTTTTGTCTTCGCCAGGGCAAAGGTCATCTCTACGAAAATATAATTGAATACGACCAGTAGCATCTTGCAATTCAGCAAATGATGCACTTCCCATAATACGGAAAGACATTAATCTACCAGCAATCGAGATGTTTTTATAATCAATCTTATTGTTTTCGTAATGCTGCTGAATATCTTCAGTAGTTACATTGATTTCGTATAGTTCAGCTGGATAAGGGTCAATTCCCAACTTCATCAATTCTTCTCGCTTTTGTCGGCGAAGTACTTCTTGTTCTGAAAGCATAGTCGTTGTAATATGATTTGCAAGAAAATCACAAATCTTGTTTTGCTACAAAATTAAGAATTATTCGTGTGTTCTTCAAACCCTAAAAGTTTTTCTAAATTTTTGTTACCATTTTCAAATGCTTTTGCGACTAACAATTTGTAGTACCAAAAGCTAGTTTCATCATAACGTACAAATACGCTAATTTACCCATAGAGTATTTATACGCTAAAATATTGATAACAAAGGCATTTGTTTTGTACTATGCAATACTATTCATCAAGGTGATTTTTGCAAACCAAACAACTATGAACTTACCAATACAAACCAATTTTTTATATTCTCCTAAGCGTTTTAATAGAGAAAAAAACACAATTATTTATTTAGAAAGAGGAAAAACAGAAATTTACATTGAGGAAATCTTAATGTGCAAAGGTGAAGGCAATTATACTTATGTTCACTACAAAAACGGAGAGAAACATTTGTTCTCAAAAACATTAAAACAATTTTGTGAACTCTTTGAGCCTTACGATTTCTTAAGAATTAGCAGATCAGTACTCATTAATTTAAGATACTTGAAAGCCTTTAATACTGTAGAAGAACTAAGTGTAATTATGATTAACGAACAAAAAATAGACATTGCCCGAAGAAGAAAGGCAGAGTTTCAAGATACAATAAGAAGATACTCAAAAAGATAATTGAACAATCATCTTTTGAAAATTATTATTTAAAAACAATAAATATTAGTGGTTAGGTGAAAACGACAGCTTCCTGAATTTTTCGGGAAGCTGTTTTGATTTAAAATACTTCAAAAACAAGCTGATTTCTACCCTTTTCTACAGGCTAATTCTTTTATAAAAAACGAACCCATTTTCTCTTTTTTGTATTTTATCATCAAGTAATTTACTTGTTGACACATAAAAATTAAACCAATTTAAAATGGAATACAGACAATTAGGTGCATCGGGCTTGGAAGTGCCTGTGCTAAGTTTTGGTACTGCTACTTTTGGCGGTGGAAATGATTTCTTCAAAGCTTGGGGAAGTACTCAAGTGGAAGAAGCAACTCGTTTAGTAGATATTTGTTTGGAGGCAGGTTTAAATTTCTTCGACACTGCCGATGTTTATTCTCAAGGACTTTCAGAAGAAATTCTGGGCAAAGCTTTGGCTGGTAAAAGAGATAAATCTTTAATCTCTACCAAAGCTACTTTTACTTTTGGCGATGGGCCGAACAATCAAGGTTCTTCTCGTTTTAGGTTAATCAAACAAGTGGAAGGTAGTTTAAAACGCCTTAATACTGATTATATCGACCTTTATCACATGCACGGTTTTGATGGCAATACGCCTGTTGAAGAAACTTTACGTGCTTTAGATGATTTAATTCAAAGTGGCAAAATCAGATACATTGCTGCTTCCAACTTTTCGGGTTGGCATTTAATGAAATCGCAAGCAATTGCCGATAAATATGGTTGGAATAAATATGTAGGACATCAAGTATATTACTCTTTAGCAAATCGTGAATACGAATGGGAATTAATGCCTTTAGGTTTAGACCAAAAAGTAGGAGCAATCGTGTGGTCGCCATTGGCGGCTGGAAGATTAGGTGGAAAGTATCGTAGAAATCAGCCACTTCCACAAGATAGTCGTGTGGCACAAGGCGGAAGTCCGATTCCAGAAGCAGTTATTAATGAAGAAGTATTTTATAATACTATTGATGCTTTATATGAAGTAGCCGAAGAAACAGGCAAAACAGTAGCACAAGTAGCGATTAATTGGGTTTTACAAAGACCAACGGTTTCGAGTATCATCATCGGTGCAAGAAATGAAGCTCAACTTCGCCAGAACCTTGAAGCAGTTGGCTGGAATCTTAGTACAGAACAAATCAAAAAATTAGACCAAGCCAGCGAAATACCAACTATTTACCCATATTGGCATCAAAGACAAAATTTAAAACTAAATCCTTTGCCTAAGTTTTATTAAATTTCGGCAGGGAAAATCGTCCATCATGTTGCGTAGTTTCTCCATGTTTTAAGCCTTTAAGTTCTTGCAACTTTGTATTGTCAATAAGGACAAAACATTTAAACTTAATAAACAACATGGCACGTTTAACAGCAATTAATCCAGAAGTAGCCACAGGTAAAACAAAAGAACTTTTTAATGCCATTCAAGGTAAATTGGGAGTTGTTCCTAATATGATGAGAACAATGGCAAATTCTCCAGCTTTTTTAGAAAGCTATTTGCATCTAAGCGGAGCATTAGCGGGTGGTACTTTGGGAGCAAAAACAGGTGAATTAATTGCTTTAGCAGTATCAGAAAGTAATGCTTGTGATTACTGTTTGTCGGCACATACATACATTGGAGCAAACTTGGTAAAAATTAAACCTGAAGTAATAGAAGCTGCAAGATTAGGAAATGCTTCTGATGTAAAAACAGATGGCGTCTTGAAATTGGCAAAAGCCTTAGTAAGTAAAAAGGGCTTATTGACTGATTCTGAGGTAGAAGCTGCCAAAGAAGCTGGACTTACAGAAGGCGAAATTGGAGAAGTAGTTGGTCATGTAGCATTGAACATTCTTACAAATTACTTCAATAATACTGCACAAACTGAAATTGATTTTCCAGTAGTTAATGCACATCAACTTGAAACGGTTTAATTTAATAAATGAATAAAGGTAGTTGTTCCCAAAAGCAACTACCTTTATTTTTAAGACAAAACAATGGATAATAAAAGATACCCGCTTCCACCGTTTACGATGGAAACTGCTTTGCAAAAAGTACAAGCTGCCGAAGATGCTTGGAATACGAAAGACCCAGAAAAAGTTTCTTTAGCTTACACTATTGATACAGAATGGAGAAACAGAACTGACTTTATTAATGGTCGTGAAGAAGTAAAAGCTTTTCTGACTCGCAAATGGGAAAAAGAATTAGACTATAAACTCAAAAAAGAATTATGGGGCTTTCGTGAAAATAGAATGGCTGTACGTTTTGAATACGAATGGCACGACCATTCAGGACAATGGTTTAGAAGTTATGGCAATGAACTTTGGGAATTTGATGAAAATGGGTTAATGCAAAAACGCTTTGCCAGCATCAATGATTTAACCATTTCAGCATCTGAACGTAAATTGATTTAATACAACACATTATTTTGAATATGTCAACGCAATCTGTTTTTACGCTAGTCAATCCACACACAGGAAACCTCGCTTTTAAGATTTTTTCGTTTGAAGATAATCGCCATTTCGACCATTTACAACGCCATAATTATTACTCATTGATTTGGGTGAAAGAAGGTAGTGGAAAACTAAAATCTGACTTTTCGGAGTATGATTTTTCAGGAAATACGTTGTTTGCCTTCTCGCTTTATCAGCCTTTTATGCTTTGCACTGAAAATATTAGTGGAGTTGCTATTCAATTTCACCCAGATTTTTTTTGTATTCATAAACATCATAGCGAAGTCGCTTGCAATGGCGTTTTGTTCAACAATATCTATCAGCCTCCTTTTACTTTGATTGATGAAACCTCTTCCTTGGCTTTCGAAATGTTATATGAACAAATGCAAAGCGAAATGCAAAATCCAGCCTTAGCTCAAAATGAATTATTGGTTTCGTATTTGAAGATATTTTTGATAAAAGCTTCACGACTAAAAAACGAACAGACAGCAAATTATAAAACAACTTTATCAGAACTAAAAGAACCTTTTATTCTGCAAAATCTCAAAGATTCTATTGAAAGTAATTTCAAAGTAAAACATTCTCCAAGTGATTACGCCGAAGACTTAAACATTTCTGCAAAAGCTTTAGCCAAAATCACTAAAACCTATTTCAATAAAACTTTAACGGATTTAATTGCCGAAAGAATTGTAATTGAGGCCAAAAGAGAATTGTACTTAACCAATAAAACCGTGAAGGAAATAGCCTTTGAATTAGGCTATGATGATGAATATTATTTCAGTCGATTTTTTAAAAATAATGCAGACGTTTCACCACAATTGTTTAGAGAAACCGTTGGCTTTGGAAGGAGTATGAATTAATAAGGTGGCGTTTCAAAAAAGACGCACAAACTAACTTTTAATGAAAAATGATTTTGATAATTGGTGCGTTATTTAGGCTTCCCTTGAAAATTGTTTTTCGATATTGATTTAGAATAAAATCCACTCATATTCTGGGTGGATTTTTCATTTCACTTACGGTGATTTATTAAAAAAATACAATTTTATTTGA
>NZ_JAYGIL010000044.1:0-39113 GCF_034931025.1 Arcicella gelida
TTCTTAGCAGTAACAAAATACAGAAAAACCCCGAAAATTGCCAGTATTGACACTTCTTCGGGGTTATTTTATTGGCAATGTGTTGATTATTAAATATTTACAAGATTAAAGGGAAGCCGATATTGAGACAAGCGATTTAGACATTATTTGCGAATGGTCAGAAAAACAACATTTCGCAGATTTTTTGATAACTCATTTCAGTCATTTCACAGCATTTAAGTGTTGGTCTCGTGAAATTCATGGTCAAGATTCAGTTATCGCAAATTTCAGGATTGAAGATTTTGAAGTTGAGATTTTCGGGTAAAACCTACATACAAAAGAACAGTTCGCTTACAAACATTTAATCATTGAACATCAAATCTTGCAAGCGTATGGTGAACAGTTTAAAGAAAAAGTAATTGCTTTGAAAAAAGGAGGAATTAAAACCGAACCAGCTTTTGCTCAATTGTTAGGACTGAATGGCGATCCTTATCTAGAATTACTAAAGGTAAATTACAAAGAAATAGTCTGATATATCTTCCGAAAAAGACAATCAGACTATGTAATATCTATCAAATTTTATGGATTTTGATAGACAGAAATACCACTGGCGGGTGGTGTTGCAGTTAAGGTGTTAGTGAAAGTTGTTTTATTAAAACTAGCAGGTTTAGTTAAAAAATATTTTATTACTTCAGAAGTTACATAAGGTGCTGCAAAAGATGAACCACTTTGTGCCAAACTGTTAGGAACACTATGTTTACAATTTTCATCGGCTTTTACAGTGAAATTGATGTTCTTTCCTGATTTCGATTGATTCTGACAAATTGTACCGCTTTTACTGGTTACAGAAATTACATTGTTGCCTAAAGTATCATTACTTGCATAACAAGCAGGCCAGTATTTTTCATCATCAATATCAAGATTATCATTTCCTGCTGAACAAATTAAAACCATACCAGCATTTTGTAAATCTTTCAATACAGCAGAAAAAACAGCATCTGATTGTTTCAAATAAGTACCCCAACTCGCATTGACGATATTGATGTTATTTTTATGGGCATAAATCAAAGCACAAACATTATGATATAAATCTCCAGCATAATTTTCATCAAAAGTTTTTAAGCCAACTAATTGAATTTGATCATTTTTAGGAGCATTTTGAATGATGATTCTCGATACTTTAGTGCCATGAATGTCTGCATTATTATCTTGAATTTGATTGGTATTGTTCAAGAAATTATAATCCAAACCTGTGGTAAAATACCCATTATTAAAGCTCTCAGCGTTAAACCCAGTATCAATAATTCCCACTAAAATTTTACCATTCGTACCATTTGTAACAATCGTTTGATTCGCTCCTTTAGCATTTACTAAAAACGATACAGAATCAAGCGGAATACTGCCTGTACTTGGAATTGGCACAATATCATGTGGCGGTGGTCCGCTACCAATTCCTCCTCCATCTGGATTAGGAATGGTATTAATCAAGTGTAAATCTTTGCCCGTAAGCAAAATAAAATTTTTATCACACTTACAATTGTTAACAGTATCAATTTCAACTTTGATTAAGTCTGTAACATCAAAAAGTTGACCAACTCTATCTGTAATTCCTGGAGTTTCATCAGTAGGAGCAACGCTACTAGAATCTGCAACAAGACTTTTATTACCAAATAGAATCTCCCATTTCCAATAAGCCTCTAATTCTTTTTGAAATTCAGCAATTACTTCTTGTCTTCTAGCCTCAGTAGTATCCGATTTTCCAAAATATACTACCTGTTTATCTTTCAAAACATAACCTGTTCCTTCCACATAAGAGTACGGAAACACATCTGGCTTCGCTTGAATCAGCGAATCAATTTTAGTTTTAATTGGTGCAACTATTTCTTTCCTAGCACTACTAGGTTTTAAACCCATAAAGTAAAAAAATATGCCTACCAATAGAAAAATGGAGAGTAGAAGTAACAATAGAGATCTTCTCATAGTGATTAAATGTTTAGTTAAAATTGAGGCATTTATAATTGTTTAAGTATTTCAACAGCAGTCGATTTTCCTTCTAAATCATTACTAATCACTTCATTGAGCAATTCTTCCACAACTTTTTTATTCAAAGGTTTAATTTTCATCAATGCTAAAGCTTCATAGAATTTACCAGGATTAGTAAATAAATTTTCTTGTTTACCTAATTCATGAAAACGAATTACAGCTTTTTGATAATCCTTTAATTTCAATGCCGTAATTCCAGATACTTTTAAAATTTCTGCACCATCTGGTTTTCTTTCTAACATTTTATCGAAAATAGCTTGAGCATCCTTGTATGATTTTTGATTGAAAAATCTCAAACCCATTTGTAAACTATCCGTGCTACCATCCATTTTCACAGGCAAATTTTCAAAATGCTCTTGAATATAAACATCAGCAATTTCATCAGCATTTACGTTATTCTTTTGAACAAAAACCCATGTAACAAAAGCAATAAGTACCGAAGCAGCAATGCCAGTAATCCATCCGTTCAAACGAACTTTATTTTTTTTTACTAGCTTTTTTCTAAGCTCTTCAAATTCCTTTTTTCTCTTTTCTTTAGCATTTTCACGAGCAGCAATTTTAGTGTTTAAATAAAATGCTACTTCATTTGCCAAAACGTCGTCCGTTCTCAATTTTGCTTCAAACAATTGACGCTCTTCATTACTTAAAGTATGATTAAAATATGATTCAATTCTTTCTAACATCTTCTTACAATTTTTAATTGATTAATAGAAACAGAACTTATTCTTTAAATCTGGAAATAAGTATTAAAAAATACATTTTAAATTTGTTTGTATAATGCTTTTAATTTTTCCAAACATCTTAAACGACTCGTTTTAACGACACTAGCAGACTGATAACCCATTTCAAAAGCTATTTTTTCATCTGCTAAACCTTCGCTCCAAGCCATCATCATTTGTTGGCACTTCTCTCCTATTTGTTTAATCTTGGTTCTTAGAATATTTACTTCGTTTTCAGACACCAATTTTTGTAAAATACTCTTGGTTTCATCTGGCACAGCGACTAATAAATCATCAATTGATTCGGTTTTATAGACGCTCATCTTGTTAGTCGAAGTTTTTCGCAAGAAGTCAACACATTTATTAGAAAAAATTTGAAAAAGATATGTTTTTAAGGAAGATTTACCTTCAAAGCGTTTATTTAAGATATTTTCGATAACAACAAGAATGGTATCGGAGTATAAACTTGCTGCATCATCCTCAGAAAGTTGATGTTTAAACGTAGCATCTTTAATCAAATAAGCGAATTGTTCATACAGCTTATTTTCAGTAGCTCTTTTCGCTACTGAGTCGCCTAAAATTCCTGACAAAATCTCATCATCCGATACTATTCCACGAGTAAAAAAAATCATTTCAATAAAGGTTATTTAAGCAATTTTTAAGTAGTATTTATTTGGAGGAGGTGTTAAGAAGTATTATCAATAAAATAATATTTTTATACTTCTTTTCTGAAGATGTATTTTCATACAAAAGGGCAAAAACCAATATTTGAGTCTGTCTTTTCACAAAAATAGAAAAAGTTTTCAATTGGCTAAATAAAACATTCAATAGCCAATTGAAAACCAAGAATTTAAAATCAATATTTTATCTAAAAAACTTCCCTGTAGTTGTTGTTAAAAAGTCATTAAAATCTATCTCTTCTTGTTTAATGAATCCTTTTTGGGGTAGCTTTTTGTCTGCTACCATTTCAATAACACTCACGATTGAAGCCGCAGTTGTCCATGAAATTGCTCGCCAATATTTTCCATCAATCAAAATAGGCGAATAAGCCCTGTAAAATTCTTCTCTTTCGATAACGCCATTTTTCCAACCTTCCACTACAGCATATACGTAAACAACATCTTCTTGCACAGGCGGTTTGGCTTCTGTAAGTATTTCTTCTAGTAATTCTCTCCGATTTTTTAAGATTAATTCATAGAGTAAAAACTTCATTAATTTTCCATGACCGGGATAGCGAATCGTTTTATAATTCAGTGTATCTACTTTTCCTTCGAAGGTTTCGCACATCGTTCCTAAGCCTCCAGAAGTACTAAAAGCTTCGAATTCGTTTCCTTCAATATTGATGGTTTCCAGACCATCCAAAGCCGATACTAATTTTAATTTCCCATTATGAATTACTTCGCAATCGTTGATATACTCATTAATCACACCCGCTGGCGACCATGTAAAAGAGTATCCCAGCAATCCATTAGGGTATTTTGGCAATGCACCTACTCTTAATTCAATATCACGAAGTTTGGTAAAACGTTTGGCTAAATCTGCCCCAACAATTCCAATCAAACCCGGAGCCAAGCCACATTGTGGTGCTAAAACTGCTGAACTTCCTTCTTCCGCCATTTTTCGGATAGCACTCGTCGTCGGTACATCTTCGGTTAAATCGAAATAATGTTTCCCATTTTTATGAGCCGTTTGAGCAATCTTTAAATTCAAATTATAGGGCATACAAGAAACGACAGCATCAAATTTTGGAATTAAATTTTGCAAGAAAACTAAGTCTGTAACATCTCCTTTGATTACTTCAAAAGGAATTTCTGATGAAGGGAAATGCTTATCTAAACCCTTTACTTCAAAACGTTTGGACAATAGAATTCCAACCAATGAGCCGACTTTGCCCATCCCAATTACTAATATATTTTTCATGATTTTATTCGATTAGCTGACAGCTTTTAACCTTGACTAAAAGCTGTCAGTTGCTGAGGGTGAAATTTATTTGTTGTGAAGTGAAGTATTCTGGCGGTTTAATCTTACCATCAGAATACTGTATCAAAAAAGCTGAAATCCGAAATCCGAAACCACAAATCTAAACTCCTAATTTCTTTTCGTCATTTCAAAAAGGTTAGTTGCTTGTTCTCCTAAAAAACCATCAAACCAAACTTTTTTACCATCCGTTTCAAGGTATCCTCTTTCTGCCAATTCATAATAAGCATAAGACCAATTAAGTTTTCCTAAACTTCCGTCAATTTCAATCACTGGACAATCTTCATCAATCGCTTGCGTTGAACTTTGGCGTAGTTTACTTCCTTTTTCACCTTCAATTGCAGGTTTTATTGGTACACCAATACTTTCTAAAGCTGCCATTGTACCTTCAATTCCATCCCATTCTGGTACATTTTGATAATTGATATAAGCTGTAAAATGGTTGACTGAATTACCATGCAAGAGCGTCCAAGCAGCAAATTGAGATTCCTGATTAACCGCTAAAATTGTATCTTTTTTAACAGGCGACCAAGGACGAGAGAAGTATTTCACCAACGCCTCAACCAAACGGTCGGCTTCTGCTGTAATCAATTCTTTATTATGTTTCAAAGAAGCTAACAATTGACGTGCTTCACCAGCTAACAAATCAGGAGCATCTTTCACGGCTTCATTAATCAAAATTTGTGTTGCTTCTGAAAGTTCAGTTACTTCTAATTGTGTTACAAAAAATTTCGGAAAATTAATATTGGTAGGATGCTGATAATGAAATGAATTCAAATGTTTTGATGGAAAAGAGTAGGGCGATATTTTTTCATAACCCAAGGCTTCAAGTATTTCAGCAATGGCAGGAATCCCAGCTGGTTGTTTACCCGTTAGTGTATTGAAGGTACGGAAAGCACAATGGTCATTCACTACATTTCCACCTTTTGATAACACCAAGTCTGCATATTGTTTTGCATATTTTACTCTTTGGCAATAGCCCTCCCAGAGCTTTTCCATGAGAGATTTAGTGATTGTTTCTTGCGTTTTCATATTCATTTTTTAGTTGTGATTGAATGAGTTAGTGAATGAGTGATTATTTTTATTTGTGATGTTCAAGTAAAGAATTCCAGATTTATAAAAATCACTAACACACAACTCACTCAATCACTAAAATTAAACCTCTATAAATTAAATTTTATTCCTTGTGCCAAAGGCAATTGTTTTCCGTAATTGATGGTATTGGTTTGTCGCCTCATATAAGCTTTCCAAGCATCAGAGCCAGATTCTCTTCCTCCACCAGTTTCTTTTTCTCCACCAAAAGCTCCACCAATTTCTGCACCAGAAGTACCAATATTTACATTGGCAATTCCACAATCTGAGCCATTGACGGATAAAAACATTTCTGCTTCACGTATATTTAGAGTAAAAATAGAAGACGACAAACCTTGAGGTACATCATTCTGAATATCAATTGCTTCCTCAATAGTTGAATAAGACATAAGGTACAAAATTGGAGCGAAAGTTTCATGCTTTGCAATCCTGAAATCGGGCTTTACTTCAGCAATACAGGGCTTTACATAACAACCAGATTCATAACCATCACCTGAAAGTACTTCTGCATCAACTAACATTGTTCCACCTTCTTGATGTACTGCTTTTGCGGCTTTCAAATAAGCCTCAACGGCTTTGATATCAATCAGTGGACCGACATGATTATTTTCATCTAAAGGATTCCCAATGCGTAATTGTTGATATGCTTTTATTAAACGTTCTTTTACTGATTCATAAATCGACTCATGAACAATTAATCTTCTGGTAGAAGTACAACGCTGACCAGCAGTGCCAACTGCACCGAAAACAACAGCAGGAATTGCAATATTCAAATCTGCATTTTCTGTAATGATAATGGCATTGTTCCCACCTAATTCTAACAAGCTTTTGCCCATTCTAGCAGCGACAGTTGCTCCAACAATTTTACCCATTCTGGTTGACCCAGTGGCAGAAATTAATGGTACTCTATAATCTGAAGTAAGCCATTCTCCTACTTGATAATCGCCAGTGATAATATTTGATACTCCTTCTGGAACATTATTTTCCTTTAGTACCGAAGTAATAATATACTGACAAGCAATAGCTGTTAATGGCGTTTTTTCTGAAGGTTTCCAAATACAAACATCGCCACAAACCCAAGCAATCATGGCATTCCAAGACCAAACGGCTACAGGAAAATTAAATGCTGAAATAATGCCAACGATTCCTAAAGGATGATATTGTTCATACATTCTATGCGCTGGACGTTCGGAGTGCATCGTTAAGCCATACAATTGTCGAGAAAGTCCAACAGCAAAATCACAGATGTCAATGATTTCTTGTACTTCTCCTAAGCCTTCTTGTAAACTTTTTCCCATTTCATAAGAAACAAGTTGACCAAGTTCAGACTTATACTCTCTAAAAGCCATTCCCATTTGTCTAACAATTTCTCCACGTTTTGGTGCAGGGATGTTTCGCCAAGTTTTAAAAGCATCATTAGCCTTTTCAAGTACTTGTTGATAATCTTGAAAAGTAGTTTTTGTCACCTGAGCAATCAATTGATTATCGACAGGCGAAAATGAAGCAAGCAATTCTTCACCAGATGACCAAGCATTTAAGCCTGTACTCGTTCCGAAATTGACAGATTTAATGTTTAATTTTTCTAAAATAGTTTGCATGACGAAAAAGCTCAACCTTTTATGTTGATTTATTTGATTTTTCTAAGAATGGGCTTCTTAGCACAGAATATTAACAAATATTGATTTTTCCGAAATCTATGCTCAATTATTCTAATTTGCAAGCATTTAAACTCTAATCAATATACGTAATCAAGCTATAGAAATATTACTATTTTAAGGCTAAAAAATTTTAGGCTATGCTAAAATTAGGGATTGTAGTATTTTTATGAGAAATAAAATACTGAAAAAATTTCAAAAAAATTATTTTGCTTGCAACGTTTTATACTTTTTTGACATCTTATAGACAAACCTAATTCCACTCATCCTTTTTCTTAACCACTTGTACAGATTTTAACAAAATTTATGGTATTATGTATTGCATAGTACCTAACAAAACACTTAACTTTGTATTGTAATTAAAGAACCACTCCTACGACACATATATAGAACATTTAAAACGAATCATAACGATGAAATCTTTTACAATTGCTCTTACATTATTTACGGTTATCACTTTGTCTAATAGTGCATTAGCCATCGGATTTCCACATAATTTGCTGTCGGGAAAGAAGGTTGAAAGAAAAGAAATGAAATCAAAAAATATTGTTCCTGATATTCAGAAAAAAACAATATTGAATAAGGAAAGCCGTTTATTAAGTATTGGAAGCAAAATTTTACTTCAAGCTTTTAAGCGTGAAGAATAACAATAATATTACTCGATCTTAGGTCGAATTTGCCTTGATTGGCATTTTTAGAACACATTATCTATTTAGTTTTGGTTTAAGGATGATTTGTAGCGAAGCCTTTTAGGTTTCGCTACATTTGTTTTAGCTCGTCTGTAATAAAAGAAGTAATTTCCGCCACATTTTTGGCATCAAACCAATGAAATTCATCTTGATTTTTAAACCAAGTCATTTGTCGTTTGGCATATCTCCTTGAATTTCTTTTCAATAATCTTACCATTTCTTCACGGTCATAATTTCCATCAAGATGCTCGTAAATTTCTCGATAGCCAACGGTTTTCAAGGCATAATGCTCTCTATATTCCATTACAGCTTTGGCTTCGTCCTCCAAACCTGTTGCTAACATCAAATCCATACGAGTATCAATTCTTGCATAAAGTTCTTCTCGTGGACGTTCCAATGCAATTTTTAGCATTTTGAAAGGTCGTTCTGCTTTCTGATTTTTCCTGAAACTAGAAAAAGGCTTGCCTGTCGATAAGCAAACTTCTAAAGCACGCAATACTCTTTGTGTATTTTGGTCATCTACTTGTTCAAAATAAACAGGGTCGAGTACTCTTAATTCTTCTTTTAATTGGCTCAAACCTTCTTTTTCAAAGCGTTCTGCCAATTGTTGTCGCAATTCTAAATCAGCTTCGGGCATTTCGTCGATGCCGTCAGTAATCATTTTAACAAACATTCCCGAACCTCCAGTTAAAATTGCAGTATCTTTTCTGCTAAAAATTTCTTCTAAAACCTTTAGACAATCACGCTCAAAATCGCCAACCGAATAATAATCAAGAATAGAATGTGAATTGACAAAATGATGTGGTACTCCATCCATTTCTTCTTTAGTAGGTTTGGCTGTTCCGATGGCAAGCTCACGGTAAAATTGGCGAGAATCTGCTGAAACTACTTCTGTATCAAGCAACTTGGCAAGTTTTACACACAAATCAGTTTTTCCAACAGCAGTTGGTCCGACGATGATAATGAGGGTTTTATTTAGATTTTGGATTTCGGATTTCTGGTTTCGGGTTTCGGACATAATATTTTTATTTAGCTACGAGCCGTGAGCTTTCAGTCTTAAGTTTTAAAGTATGTTTTATAAATGAAGAATGAATTAATTAATATTTTAAGGTTGAAAATATTTTGTTTTGCTGATTGCCGAAATCTGACATCCGAAATCCAAAATCTCATCGCTGAAAGCTGTTAAACTCCTCCACAGTATTAACATTCTTCAACATTTTAACATCTGGAATTTGAAGTAATCCTATGTCTAAACTTTGTAAAAGTCGCATTGTCGATTTTTTTTCTTGCAGAATAAATACTTGTAAAGGCTCGAAAAATTTAGCTTCAAAAATCGTTAGCAAAGGTTCTGGAAAATGTTCTTCTGGATTTTCAAAAGCTGTAGCATACTTTTCTGGATTCCTATTTTTAAGCAAAAACTCAATCGTTTCTTGACTCACCAAAGGCATATCGCAAGCAATTACCAGCCAAGCAGATTCAGGAAATTGTTGAAAAGCGGAAAAAATTCCCACAATCGGACTTTTCACAGCTAGCTCAATATCTTGAATAAAAGGCAATTCTGTTTGTTGATTAGCATTGATTGACACAAATACTTCATCACAAAAAGGTTTCATTAACTCATAAAGATACTGTTCCTGACTTTTGCCATGATAATTCAATAAACGCTTCTCTGTTCCCATCCGAGTACTCATACCTCCAGAAAGAATTAATCCATTGAGTTTGAGGCTTTCGGTCGTCGGCTTTCGGCTTTCGGCTTTTGGACATCCGTTATTGACTTTCAAATTTGTATCCTTGGTTAAAAAGATATTATTTACTTTATCAAAGTTTTCCATTCGTTTAAAATTTCCCTCAAATACTCCATTTTTAAAAACTAAAACCCGAAACCCGATGACCGAAAGCTGAAAGCTCACAGCTTATAATCACTTTTTCCTCCAGTTTTTGAAATCAGTTTTGTTTCTTTAATGATGATGTCATGCGAAAAAGCTTTACACATATCATAAATAGTCAGAGCCGCAATACTTGCACCTGTCAGGGCTTCCATTTCTACACCCGTTTTTGCTGTAAGCGAGCAAGTACAAGTAATAATTACTTCATTTCCTGATATTTCTGTTGAAAACTTACAAGAATCTAAACCCAATGGATGGCAAAGCGGAATCAAATCAGACGTCTTTTTTGCTCCCATCGTTCCCGCTATAATTGCCGTTTGTATCACAGAACCTTTCTTCGTTTTAAGGTCGCCATCCTGAAAATTTGCCATAATTTCGTCAGTCAGCACCACAATACTTTGGGCAATTGCCGTGCGTTTAGTAATGGCTTTTTCAGAAACATCCACCATCGAAGGCTGATTGTCGGAATCTAAATGTGTAAAAGTTTTCATATCGTATCGGTCAAAAATCCGTTTGAACAAAAATCTAAAGAATCAACGATTCCCAAAGGAATCCTGTTTATTTTTGCACAAAGGTAAATATCTAATCTTGATTCCCTACGTTTAGTCGAAATTGAGTTTTGGCTAACAATCCAACTATTCTTATGATTTCAGTAGAAGAAGCCCTAAAAATTGTATTATCCAACCAATATGAAACAACAGTTTCGGAAGTTCCTCTATTGTCGTCTGTCGGTAGGATTTTAGCAGAAAATATCCTTGCCGACCGAGATTTTCCGCCATTCAACAGAGTAGCCATGGACGGCTTGGCTTTTTGTTTTGAAAAGATAGACTTTCAAAAAATTACCATTAAAAATATTCAGTTTGCAGGCGAAGCTCAAAAGATTTTGCAAGATGTCAGCAAGGGCATCGAAGTAATGACGGGGGCAATTTTACCTTTCGGTTGCGATACCGTAGTGCGTTATGAAGACATCAATATTCAGCAAGAAGGCGAAGTAAAATGGGCATCTTTTAGTATTCCAAATGAAGAAATTAAAAAAGGGCAAAATGTACATCTTCAAGGCTCAGACCGAAAAGCTGAAGACGTTTTACTGGAAAAAGGCATCAAAATTAGTCCTGCTGAAATTGCCGTAATGGCTTCTGTGGGAAAAAGTAAAGTACAAGTACTGAGTACGCCTAAAATTGCTATTATTTCAACGGGCGACGAGTTGGTGGAAATTGACAAAACACCTTTAGCTTATCAAATTCGTACTTCAAATGCTTATATGTTGGCGGCAGCTTTACAACAAATTGGAGTCGAAACTTCTACTTTTCATTTGATTGATGAAGAAAAAGTACTCTACCAAAAGTTGAAAGAAATCATTGCTACTTATGATATTTTACTCCTAAGCGGAGGGGTTTCAGCAGGAAAAAAAGATTTTGTACCTGCTATTTTGGCTGATTTAGGTTTAGAAAAACTCTTTCATAAAGTAGCCCAAAAACCAGGAAAACCCATGTGGTTTGGAAGAACACCGACTGGAAAAATCATTTTTGCATTACCCGGAAATCCAGTTTCTACTTTTTTATGTTTCTGCAAATATGTTTTACCAACGTTAAAATCAGAGATTAAACATGAAGAAGTAATATTAGACAAAGACATTATTTTCAAGCCAGATTTAACGTACTTCGTACCTGTAAAAACCTATTTTGAAGCAGGAAAAATGATGGCAAAGCCCTTTTTAGGAAGCGGTTCAGCTGATTTTGCCAATCTGACAGATTGTGATGGTTTTGTTGAATTACCTACCCAAAAACAAGTTTTTACAGCGGGAGAAGTATTTGGATTTATAAGATTTCGTGGGCTTTAGGCTTTAAGCAATAGGCTGTATTTGTACTTGCTTAAAGCTTACAGCCTATCGCCCAAAGCCATTAATTACACCACAATTTTATCCTGTACAAACTCCAACATTCGTTTATCACCGTAATACAACCCTTCGGGATTTGAAGCGTAAAAGCCACAATGTCCACCATAATTTGGATACTCCGAAAAAATATAATCTGAGTTTTTAGCGACTTCTAACATCGCACAGCTTTCAGATAAAACTGGGTCATTTTTGGCATTTAAAATAAAAGCGGGAATTCTGATTTTAGGAACATAAGGTGCTGCAGCACATTGCTCATAATACTCTTCCGCATCTTTCATTCCATGCAATGGAGCAATATAATTGTTGGTAAAATCTTCAAGGTATTTATATTTATCAAATTCCCTAAAAATCTGATTATCAATCAACTCCCAACGATTCTTTAAAAATTTCAATAATTTACTTTTGAATCTTTCAGCATAAAACCCAGTTTTTCCCATTGCATTTACACTTCCTTGTAAATCTGTTGGACAAGAAATTGCGATTACTTTTTTTACTTTATCGTCAATATCTTCTCCTTTTTCACCTGCATATTTCAAGGAAATATTAGCTCCTTTGCTGTAACCCACCAACACAATTTCTTCATAATTATCTTTCGTTAAAGCATGATTTACGACAGCTTCTAACTCATCACTTCCTCCATGAATTGTCATTCGCTCTAGGCGGTTTTTTTCTCCACTTAATCCTCTATGATTCCAAGCCAGCACGTCCCAACCAATTGAATTAAAAGCTTTCGCTCCTCCTAATAAATATGGTCTTGTAGTATTTCCTAAAAATCCATGTGAAAGTATCGCTAAAGATTTACTGGGTTGAATCACTTCCTCCACTTTTGTTTCTTCTTTCTTTTTGGGTTTTGCTTTTTTACCAATAGTTCCTGCTTTCGACCAATCTAAATCTAAAAAGTCTCCATCCCACAGTTCTAATCGTTCACGTTCGTATTGAATTCCAGTTACTTTTCTAAGCGTACTTGGATATATTGTTGAAAAATGTGCGTCCTTCCAGATATGTGAAGTTCTGTAAGACGTTTGAATAATGGGCATATTTCTAATATTTATACAACAATATGTCCACAAAATTGGGCTGTATTGTCGATGATTTTTCCACCTTTTCTAAAACCTAAACCACATGCTTCACCAGCAAAAAAAACACCTGCTTGATAAAAATTGCCAGCACGGTCGCTCAAAAATTCGGTATATTCTTGATAAACGGCATCTTGTTCAAAATATTCTCCATCTTTTGCATCAATCGTTGCACCATCTTTCGAAAGTATTTTCACATTAGCTCCTTCTCTGCCAAAAAGCACTTTTTGTACACAAGTTTTATTAGTCAAAGGTTTTCTAGCAGTTTCTAACAATAAAGGATGATTCGGGAATAATTGCCATAAAATACTCAAAAGCCCTTTCGACTGAAACAATAACGTATAAGCTGGATTCAGTACAATTACCTTATTATCATAGACCAGTTTGGTAAGAATATCAGCCAATTCAGGTTCATCCCAACCGATATATTCCCAAGGCACTAGCTTAAACCAAAAGTCATAGCGAGTAAATCTTCCGTCGTCTTCATTTTGCTTGAAAATCCCTTCCACTGGCGAAAATTCTACATTTTCAATATTTTCATAGGCTACTTCAAAACCCGCTTCCAAAGCCGCTTCTCCCAATACTTTCATGTTAGTATCGTCTTCTGGAAAACCTTCCATTGTTGAAATCAACAAAGTAGGCGAAAGTACTGGATTTTGGCGTTTTACTTCTTTGAATTGTTCTACCAAAGCCTCATACAAAGTATTAAATTGCGAACTTTCGTCTAAACCATTTGCCTTCAAAGATGCCCATTGTACAACAGCAGTTTCTGGAATACAAGTAGCGGTATCGGCATTGAATTCTATCAATTTTATTGGTTTTCCGTCTAAACCTCCGCTTAAATCGAAGCGACCGTAGAGATGCCAATGGTTATCATTTTCCCAAGAGTACTTTACCAATTTAACAAGGTTTTCAGGAATCCCCAATTCATCAAAAAGCTCATTTTCAACAACATACTGAGCAGCTTCAATATACATTTCGTATAATTGATTTACAGCTTCATAGTATTTTTCAGCTTCTTTTTCAGAAACAATTACCATTTCGTCGGTAATGTATGGCAAAGTATTTTCGCCAAGCATCCAATCCCAACCAGCATTTTGTAGAGTTTGTGTAGGTGAAATATTTAATTTTTTGAGATTCATTGTCAATAGCTTTTAGCTGTTAGCGATAAGCTATAGGCTTTAAGCCCTAAGCTTATCCTTGTGCTTGCCTAGAATTAGGTAGTGCTTCCAGCGGTCAAATTAATTTATAAAATACACGTTACAAACGTTTGTATATTGCCAAAAGCTAATCTTAGTTAAAGCTTAGAGCATAAAGCCTGTAGCCTACTGCTAAAACATTACAGCCGAAAGTCAATACCCTATCCACGAAACCCACCATGACTAGAACTATGAAAGAAACCACTTCTTCCTGAAATCGGGCGAGAAGTAATTGTTCTTGAACTTCCAATATTTTCATGAATAGTACTAGATTTTTGAAAAGCACTTGCTGTAGCATAATAACGACCTATACCGCCTCCATAATATCCAACATGGTGTCTTCTTCTTGAGCTGTCTTGCTTTGTACTGGTATAGGAAGAATTTGATGAATTAAAATTATTCGACATATCTGGACGATAATTTGAGTAAGTCGGACTTAAAGTTTTTGCTAATAAATAGCCCATTCCGCCATACAACAACGCATTCGACAAATTATTACTTTGTCCAATTTGAGTCTGATTTGTGGCAATTTCATTATCAATTAATGCCTTGACTGCTCTTGGCGAAAGCGTATCTTTTTTACCGTCTAAGTACGTAACAATTGCCCTAGAGCTATCCGCTGGTACTTCTTCTTCATTTGTAATCTTGAATACTCCTTTTGACGTTTCCGTGATATACGTTTTTACTCCTTTGGTATAAACTTCCACTTCCTCATAGTCACCCTCATCATCTTGATTAGAACTTCCACAACTTTGGAGCATCACAGTATTTCCCAAAACAGCCAAAGCCAAAGTACTACCAACAGTAATATCTTTGACTTTCCGAATAAATGAACTTTTGCGTAAAGGTGTCATTGTGTAAATGAACGATTATAAAAATCGTGAAATTTTGGTTTATCCATCAAAGATATTCTGGATTTTCGCAATAAGAAAATACTTAGGAAGAATGGTATTTTATTTTGGGGAACGGTAAAAGATGAGATGGATAGTAGATGAATTTCTTGAAAAGTCACAAATACATTATTTAAAACAAAAAGCCTGATAGATAAAACTATCAAGCATTCTTATTTACTTTTTAATTTTCGCTGCAATTGGCGGAGGTGGTGGTGGAGGGGGACCAAGTGGGGCTACAAAATGCTCGCCAGTACTTTTATCTGCAAAAAGAACAATCGTAGCATCCAAGTCTTTGGGATTTTTGTTAATCATCTTACTAAGATTAAAACTAAAATGTGTCGGTAAGTCTGATACTTTTGCTTTCTTTTTATCTCTTGCATTTTTACTTTTTTCATTTTCCTCTAAACTAATTTCAATTCTACTCAACTTCTTGGCTTCATTATATTCAGTATTTTTTACTTTCACCAAAAAGCCATAGCTTTTAAATTGTTCAGCAACAATTCCGTTTACCAAATCTGAAGTAATCTTTCTAGGACTTAAAGTCATTGAAATTTGGTCTTTCCTTTCATTTTCTCTAATCGTGTAAAGCTTTTTATTATCAGAAACTTTAACTTCTGGATAGGTATTCAAAACACTATTCCGTGGTATTTCAACATTTTTATTAGGCTTTTCTTGAATTTTCTTAACGACAGTTTCAAAAGAAAACGCCATCGTTATTAGTCCCAAAATGGGCAAAACGGATAAATAAGCGATTTTTTTCATAGGTAATGATTTTTGTTTAGTAAATAAAAAATGAATGCGTTCGGATAGCGGTTTTCGGCTAAAAGAATGAACCATCATAGGTTGCGTTTGAATACCTGCCAATTTTAATAATAGATGTGCATAGTTTCGTGGATGATATTGTTCAACCATTAGGCTATCTACTTCGTATTCATGTACTTCTGCTAACGAAAGTTGATACAAGTAAACAATAGGATTGAACCAAAAAACAATTTTCAACAATTCGACAAAGAGTAAATCATAAGAATGAAAAAGGCGAACGTGCCAGCGTTCATGTGCTAAAACCTGTTCAATTTCGGTTTTGTCTAAATGCGTGTCATCAATAAAAATCAGATTGAAAAAAGAAGAATTGGCAAATTTACCTTTCGTTCTGATATAAGGTTTAGCAGATTTTTTTTTCAAACTGAATAGTTTAAATAGAAGTATCACAAATCGAATCGACATCCAGAGCAAACCCAGAAAGTAGCAAAAATACATCCATGTAAAACCGTTAAAAATTTCAGCTTTGGAGTTTTCGGATACTTCTCCACTCCTATTTCCAAAGGTTTCAAGCTGTTTTAGTGAATAAAACTGAGCATAATTCACTAACTTTTGTGAAGTTGAAGTCATTTCTGTCAGTTCCCAAGTAAAATTGGGTATCAACAAACTGAAAACTAAACCCAGCAACAAGTAGATTCGATTGAGCCGAACGAAAGTGAAATTTCTGAAAACAAAAAAATAAAGGGCGTACAAAAGTGTCATCGAGATACTCGATTCTAATAAATACTTCATAGTTGATAAGATTAAAAATTAATACATTTAATCAGTTTTGCCATCAATAATATTTTTCAATGCGTCCAATTCTGCCGAGGAAATCTTTTCTTCTTTTACCAAAAACGACAATAAACTACTTGCCGAATTATCAAAATAATTACTTAGCACTTTCTTGAAAGTTTTCTTGGCATAATCTTCCTTAGAAATTATCGGAAAGTACTCATAAGTTTTACCATAAGCTTTGTAGCCCACAAAACCTTTTTTCTCCAAAATCCTCACGACCGACGAAATCGTATTGTACGGCGGTTTAGGTTCTTCATCCATTTTTTCGATAATATCTTTTACAAAAGCACTTTTCAGTTGCCAAAGTGCCTGCATAATTTTCTCTTCTGTTTTTGTTAATTCTTCCATGAATCAAAGCTATAACTTATTTTTCAGTTTTACAACTAATATTTAAGTTATTTAACGTATTTTTCAGTTAATATTTAAAAATACTTAATTCAGCTAACTTTGCAGTCAAATTAAAAGCTGAGGCTTTCACAAATTGTATGCAAACTAATTATTATTTTCTTCGTCAATTATCTAAAAAGCTTTCAACTGAACTAACTGGTTTGGTTTTGGCAGAATGTTTTTCTCAAGAAAAAGACGAAATTCTCTTGGGTTTTTGTAGCGAAGGCAAACAATGGCGTGACCAAAAAGAATTTTATATCAAAGCGGTACTTCATCCAGATTTTGCTTGTTTGACTTTTCCAAATGATTTTAAAAGAGCAGGTAGAAATTCAGTCAATCTTTTCAAAGAAATTATAGATTTAAAAGTACTCAGCGTTCGTCAGTTTGAAAACGAGCGTGCTTTTGCCCTGTATTTTGAAAACGATTTTGTCTTACTTTTTAAAATGTATGGCAATCGTTCAAACATTATTCTTTTTCAAGAAAACGAAGTAATTGATTTATTCCAGAATAAATTGGTGATTGATAACAATGTAGTTTTGGATAATCTTGACCGACCAATCGACCAAAGTTTTGAAGCATTTCAAGAAAAAGGTTGGAAAGCACTTTTTCCTACTTTTGGCAAAGAAATTACAAAATTTCTGACGAAAAACAGTAATGAATCTGTTACTTGGGAACAAATCCAAGCGATATTAACACAATTAGAAAACCCAACTTTCTACCTAAAAACAATTGATTTTCAACCAATTTTATCATTAATTCAAGCAGAAGGAGAAATTCTACAAACTTTTACCGACCCACTTGAAGCTAGCAATGCCTTTTATTATGCTCACAACAAAATCAATGTAATTGATAAAGAAAAAGGGCAAATTATTAAAATACTTCAAAAGAAAAAAACACGCACACAAACCTATATAGACAAGTGTTATCAGCAACTTTCAGGATTAGATACTGGCGTAAAACACGATGAAATTGCGAATATTATCATGGCAAATCTTCATGCCATTCCTGAAAGAACAGAAGTAATTGAATTATATGATTTTTACAGAGACCAGCCGATAAAAATTCGTTTGAAGCCAGACCTAAGTCCGCAGAAAAGTGCTGAGAATTATTATCGAAAATCCAAAAATGAAAAGATTGAAATCGAGAAATTGATGGAAAATGTAGAAGCTAAAGAAATGGATTTAGCTGAAATTGAACAGCAAATAAAAGATATAGAAGGTTTTGAAACCTTAAAAGAATTCAGAAAATACCTAAAAGTCAACCAATTAGAACCCACACAAAAAGTAGTAGAAACGGTACAGACGCTTTTTAAGTATTATCAATTTGAAGGTTATGAAATTTTGGTTGGTCGCAATGCCAAAAACAATGATTTACTGACACAACGCTTTGCTCGAAAAGAAGATTTATGGTTACATGCAAGAGATGTAGCAGGTTCGCATGTAGTCATTCGTAAGCAAGCAGGTAGAAATTTTCCGATTAATGTCATTGAAAAAGCAGCAGGTTTGGCAGCTTTTTATTCCAAAAGAAAAAATGATACTTTGTGTCCTGTAATCGTTACGCCCAAAAAATATGTAAGAAAAACCAGAGACTTGGGCGAAGGACAAGTAATCATTGACAAAGAAGAAGTTATTATGATTGAACCAAAACTTTAGCAGAAAGTATTTTTTTATTTACAAAAAATATTAATTTTGAGGGAAATAAACTTATTTAATCATTTCACCAGCTTTTCAGAAAGCTCTTTCTTATATTTTCAGCAAAAAACAATTAGATTATTTCTATACAGAATTGTAAATAATTGCAACAAAATGTGTCAATTTGACATGATTAAAACAATTAACAACGCATTGATTTTCAATTAATTAAATCATTTAAGTATAACTCTGCATAGCTTTTGCAATATTTTTAATAGTATTTAATCTATTTAATTTTGAATTAATGCAGTATCTTTCGGAGATGAAAAGTAATATATAACCAAAAAAATAAAATAAACCCAATGCAAAAAGGACTGCAATCCATTGACTATCTAGTATTCTTCTTCTATTTTATCGTTGTAGCAGGCTACGGCTACTGGATTTACCAACAGAAAAAATCAAAACAAGCATCATCTACAGATTTCTTTCTTGCCGAAGGTTCACTTACTTGGTGGGCAATTGGGGCATCGATGATTGCTTCAAACATTTCAGCAGAACAATTTATTGGGATGGCTGGTAATGGTTTCAAAATGGGCTTGGCTATTTCGGCTTACGAATGGATGGCAGCCGCAACGCTAGTAATTGTCGCAGTATTTTTCATGCCTATTTACTTGAAAAATAAGATTTTTACCATGCCTCAATTCTTGAAACAACGCTATAATTCAACGGTAAGTACTATTATGGCTGTGTTCTGGTTGATTCTATACGTGGTTGTAAACCTTACTTCTATCTTATATTTAGGAGCTTTAGCTATTACAACAATTTCGGGAATCGACTTTACACTTTGTATGTGGGGTTTAGCGTTTTTTGCCGTAATTATCACATTAGGAGGTATGAAAGTAATCGGTTTTACAGACGTAATTCAGGTATTCTTTTTAATCTTAGGTGGTCTTTGTACTACCTATTTAGCATTGACATTGGTATCAGAACAATTCGGTGAAGTTGGTGCGATTGAAGGTATGAAGCAAATGTTTACTCGTGCTGATGACCATTTTCACATGATTTTGAAGAAAGATAATCCTAATTATACTTCTCTTCCAGGTTTAGCAGTATTAATTGGTGGTATGTGGATTGTAAACTTAAATTACTGGGGTTGTAACCAATATATCACTCAACGTGCCTTGGGTGCTTCTCTTCCAGTAGCTCGTGAAGGTTTGTTATTTGCAGGTTTCTTAAAATTATTAATGCCTATAATTGTTGTTATTCCAGGTATTGCGGCTTATGTTTTATATCAAAACGGAATGTTTCAGCAAGAAATGTTAGGAGGTGACGGTACTGTAAATCCAGATCATGCTTATCCAGTTTTATTAAACTTACTTCCAGTTGGTTTGAAAGGCTTATCTTTTGCAGCTTTAACTGCTGCAATTGTTGCTTCTTTAGCGGGTAAAGCAAATTCAATTTCAACTATCTTTACTCTTGACATTTATCAGAAATTCTTCAAGAAAGATGCTACTGAACAAGAATTAGTAACTACTGGTAGAATTGTGATTGTGGTTGCAATGGTACTTGCTATTTTTATCTCTCCATTCTTAGGAATTGATAAAAAAGGTGGATTCGACTTTATTCAAGAAATGACTGGTTATGTATCTCCGGGTATTTTTGCGGTATTCTTGTTAGGTTTCTTCTGGAAACGTGCTAACTCTGCTGGTGCTATGGTAGCAACAATTGGTTCAGTAGTTATCTCTTTAGTTTTAAAAGAATTCCCAGATTGGACTGGTTTGTATGAAACACCAATTTATACTTCTTTCTTAGATTCAGAAGGTAAACATATTATCCCATTCCTTGACCGTATGGCGATTACTTTCGTAATTTGTGTTATCGTTATGGGTATTTTTGGTTTATTAGATCCAAGTACTAAAGAAAACCCTAAAGCTTTGGTAATAGATGCTTCTATGTTTAAAACAACAAAAAGCTTTACGATTGGTGCAATTGCAATTTTAATTATCTTAATCGTTCTTTATACTACATTCTGGTAGAATTTATTGATACATTTAATTTATTTAAGACAAAAGGCATTAAGTTAACTTAATGCCTTTTGTCTTAAATTTGTAGTTTAAAATCCTAATATAATATGTCATCTCATCATGTTATCAGAGAGCAACAAGAACCTGCGCTCATTATTGCCAACGGAGAAGCCTGCAGTTTTGAACTTATGGGTCAGTTACTTGAATGGTCTCCATTGGTCATTGTACTTGATTCTGCCATTAATCGTGTGTTGGAGTTAGGAATTAAAGTAGATGTATTATTGGGTGATTTTGATGTACTCAGAAATACTTCTGACCTCACTCTTTTGGATGAACAAAGTATCAAAAGGGCGATTAATCTTGAAAAAATCAGAGAAGAGCAATATCCTATTGAAATTGTTCATACGCCAGACCAAAACAAAACTGATTTAGAAAAAGCTTTCGATTATTTGATTGAAAAAGGGTTTCCAGCAGTAAATGTAATTTGGGCTACAGGAAGAAGAGCAGACCATACCATCACAAATGTTACCAACATTGTACGATTTAGAGAACAATTGAAAATTGTTGTGATAGATGATTACTCCAAGATTTTCATTCTTCCGAACACTTATGAAAAATGGTATCCATCTAAAACGCCCATTTCATTGATTCCAATCGGTGATGTTACTGGAATAAGTACCGAAAATCTAAAGTATGAATTATCAGATGATAGCCTAAAAATTGGCTACAGAACAGGAAGTAGCAATGAAGTAAAAGAGGATGGTTTAGTGAAAATCACCTACAAAACAGGTGATTTACTGATGATGGAATGTAATGATTAGTCGTATTTGTTGAGTGATGGTTGCTCTAAATCCCAAATTTTCAAAGACTCAACTTTCACTTTTCTATGTTTAGTAAAAATTGAAAAAATCACAGCTTCGCTACTTGGCACAATAGAATCTGCTAACATTACTTCGTTGTTATTGGCAAAAAATCGAACATAATCTTTACTGACAATAATTTGCATTTTTACTCTCTTATTCACCAATTTTAAAGGCACAATTAAATCTTTTACTGATGGTTTTGAAGATTTTATTCTATCAATATAAAGTTGTTTTTGATGAACATTGTAGCCTAAAACTAGCTCTTCTAATACTTTTTTAGGATTTTCTTTATCTTTCAATTGTGTTACTTTAAAGCCAAAATTTCTCGCTGATTTACAAAGTAACTCTGCTTCGATTAAGTAATTATTTTTTGAGAAAAGCTCCGAGCCATTCAATGGCACTTCTTTAGAAATAACAAAATCTTTCTTCTCAAAATACCGATAGGTTTGCTTCGAAATTAGTGAGTCAAAAGCTATATTTTGTCCTAAAACTGAGCAGTTAATTAATAAAAGTATTGCTAATATTTTCATCCTTGAAATTTTTTTACACTGAAATTAATTCCGTCGAATATAGCATAATGCTCACTTTCAGGTTTACCATAACACCATTCTCCTAAATTGATATAACGACTATTCTCGCCAGCTTTTAAATCTAGCAACAAATGGCGGTGACCAAAAACATAGAAATCATGGTGTCTCTGTTGTTCAATTTCTTTGGCATAAGCCCAAAGCCATTCACCTTCACCTCTGAACTGTAATTCACGTTTCAAATGCTCTTCTCCTTTTTTTGATGCTGACCATGCCATTGCTAATTTCATCCCAACTTGGGGATGAATCCAACCAAATGCCCATTGACAAAACTTACTTTCAAAAACCATCTTTAGCTTTTTATATCCATAATCGCCTGGGCCATAGCCATCACCATGAACCAAGTAGAATGAAGTACTATAATTAGCCTGTTTGACGACATATTCTGTCGGTTCTCTTAATACTTGAATACCCATTTCTTGTTGGAAATAATCAAAAATCCAAATATCATGATTCCCTCTAAAAATCACAATTTCAATACCAGCATCCGACAATTCTGCCAATTTACCTTGAAATCTGACAAAGCCTTTAGGAATTACATTCTCGTATTCAAACCAAAAATCAAACAAATCGCCCATCAAAAAAATAATTTGTGCATCTTTTTGAATGTCATTCAACCAAGCGATAATTTTTCTTTCACGAATTAAACTCGTTTGATGGTCTGGATATCCTAAATGAAAATCAGAAGCGAAGTATATTTTTTTGTCGGCTTGTAAATTAATCGTAGTCATTGAAACAAATTTAGAAAACAAATATACAATAAATCTAAGTCGTTTGGGCTTAAGTAGATTCTTCTATTGTCGTAACAAACAAAAATCCTACCCAGTAACTGAGTAGGATTTTTATCATCTTTAGAAAATTAGGTTTTATTTCTCAGCATTTTCAGTAGTTGCTTCTTCACTCTCTTTTTCATGAGTAGTTTCAGCTACTTTAGCTTCTAATTCTGCTGCTTTTCTATCTTCATTTCTAGTAAATTCCTGATAAGTAGTCAATTGTTCGAAGGGACGAGCACCCACTAAACGCTCTAAATCATTTTGGAAAAGTACTTCTTTCACCAACAATTCCTGAGCTAAAATTTCTAATTTATCTTTCTTTTCAGTTAATAAAGCCTTTGTTCTTTCGTAAGCAAGATGAATAATTTTACGAGCTTCCTCATCAATTTCACGAGCTGTTTGTTCAGAATAAGGTTTATTGAAATTATATTCAGAGCCTTTAGAATCATAGAACGACACATTTCCAAGCTTATCATTCATACCATAAATGGTTACCATGCTATAAGCTAATTTAGTGATACGTTCTAAGTCGTTTTGAGCACCCGTCGAGATTTTACCAAAAATAATATCTTCAGCCGCACGACCACCCAAAGTAACACACATTTCATCAATCAATTGTTCAGTTCTGTACAAGAACTGCTCTTTTGGCAAATATTGTGCATAACCTAAAGCAGCAACGCCACGTGGTACAATCGTTACTTTCACTAATGGATTTGCATGTTCTAAAAACCAACCCGCAATAGCATGACCTGCTTCGTGATAAGCAACAATTTTCTTTTCTTCTGGAGAAATCAATTTGTTCTTTTTTTCTAAACCGCCAATTACTCTATCCATTGCTTCTTGGAAATCCTTCATATCAACCGCAGTTTTGCTACGACGAGCTGCAATTAAAGCAGCCTCGTTACAAACGTTGGCAATTTCTGCACCTGCAAAACCAGGCGTTTGTGCCGACAATTCTTTTGGGTCGATATCAGCCGCTAATTTCAAAGGCTTTAAATGTACTTTGAAAATCGCTTCTCTTCCGATAATATCTGGTTTATCAATTGAAATCTGACGGTCGAAACGTCCCGGACGTAACAAAGCTGAGTCTAATACATCTGGGCGGTTCGTTGCCGCCATAATGATAATTCCAGAATCAGTTGCAAAACCATCCATTTCAACTAACAATGAGTTCAAAGTATTTTCACGTTCATCATTAGAACCCGGCATTGCACCACGACCACGAGAACGACCTACTGCATCAATCTCATCAATAAAGATGATACATGGTGCTTTTTCTTTTGCTTGTTTGAACAAATCTCTTACACGAGCCGCACCAACGCCAACAAACATTTCCACAAAATCAGACCCAGAAAGTGAGAAGAAAGGTACTCCTGCTTCACCAGCAACTGCTTTTGCCAACAAGGTTTTACCAGTACCCGGAGGGCCTACTAATAAAGCACCTTTTGGAATTTTACCCCCAAGGTCTGTGAATTTTTTAGGAAATTTTAGGAATTCTACAATTTCTTGAATTTCTTCTTTCGCTTCATCCAAACCAGCAACATCATTGAAAGTAATTTTCACTTTCGCTTCGCCGTCAAACAATGTGGCTCTTGAACGACCGATATTGAAAATCTGACCGCCAGGGCCACCTGTTCCGCCCATTCTGAAGAACATAAAGTAAATAGCAACGAACATCAAAATGAAAAAACCAGGACCAGCTAAGAATTCAAATATTCCATAATGTTCTTCTGTAGTAGCATGTACTCTTTTTTCACGAGGAATATCTTTCTGTAATTCGTTAAGTTCTGTTTCAAAAGAATTGATTGAAGTAATCTCTTTTTCAAATTGAGGCCCAGCAGTTTGATTAACAACTGCATTTGGTTGATCACTTAATTCGTTTTTATATTTAGGTAAAGCCTCAGGTTTGAGTGTTATTTCAACAATGTCTTTTCCTTTGATGATGGATAATTTGGCAATTTCTTGGTTCAGCACCATTTGTTCGTACTGAGTTTGCTGAATCGGTTTTAGAACTTTTGTTTTACTCAAAAAGTAAATACTGATTAAAGCAACAACTAACCCTACAACCAACCATCCTTGAAAACCATTTCCAGAAGCATTAGGGCGACGCTTCGGAAAGCCCTGAGGTTTATTATTCTCACTATTATTTTCTGCCATTTTTTCTATAATTAACTTTTAAACAGTGTACATTTTACGATAATAAGTAAATTAACTTACCATGATAAATTGTAAACTTGGATTATCTGTAATGAAAACACAAGGTTGGATAACTTTGTTTCTAACTTATGTTATACATGAAAAGTGGTATGATAAATTTATGGAAGGAATATGATTACTTTAAACGGCATCATCGTCGATATAAGTAAATTCAGCATCACCCCAAAGTTCTTCGAGTTTGTAAAATTCTCTTCGATCTTTTTTGAATACGTGTACAACTACATCATAATAATCAACCAATATCCATTCTCGGTTTGCTTTACCTTCCATGCTTCTAGGATTTGTACGAGTTGCTTCCCATACTTCTTTATCTACAGATTCAGATATAGCATCAATTTGTGTATCAGAATTACCAGAACAAACGACAAAAAAATCAGTGAAAGCATTTTTCACTTTTCTTAAATCCATCACTACAATATTGGTTGCCTTTCTTTCCTGCATCCCTTTCACCACCAATTGGCTAAGTTCTTGTGAACTAATTTCTTTTTTTAATTTAACTTCTGTCATGCTTTGCTGTTTGTAAATTCACAAGTGTTTGTCACAATGTTTAGAGAGAAATCTCATAACTTCATTACTTAATAACACAAAAAATAATTTGAACTTTAAAATTACAAAATAACCTTGTACAAAATTCAACCCAATACATTATTTACTGGCAAAACAATTAAATACCTGCCAGTCTGTCATTCTACTAACGACATAGCGGCTGAAATAATTCAGTCACACACAAACGTTTTTGAAGGAATGGTCATAATTACCGACAATCAAACGGCTGGTCGTGGACAAAGAGGAAACGTTTGGGAAGCCTCTGTTGGCGAAAATTTAACGTTTTCTTTAATTCTGAAACCTAATTTCTTAAAAGCCAGCGAACAGTTTCAACTCAATGTTGCAGTATCACTTGGTGTTTTAGATTGCCTGTCAGAATATATCGACGAAGACCTAAAAGTAAAATGGTCGAACGATATTTATTTCCAAAATCAAAAAATGGGAGGAATTTTAATTGAAAACACGCTACAAGGTTATCAAATTGGATATTCAGTGGTTGGTATCGGGCTTAATATTAATCAAGCAAATTTTCCAGTACCAAATGCTACATCGCTCAGAAACGTAACGACAAACCCACTAAAATATGATTTAGCTGCCTTACTTTCTAGTCTTTTAGAATTTATTGAGAAAAATTATTTATCTATTAAAAACGGAGATTACGAGATACTTAAAAACAGGTATTTATCTAATCTGTTTAGAATAGAAGAATTCCATCATTTCAGGAAAAACGGACAATTATTTGTAGGAAAAATAATTGGAATTGATGAAACTGGACAATTAGGAATTGAATCCGATGGTTTAATCGAATACTTTGGTTTTAAAGAAGTGGAATTTGTGATATAGAAAAAAGCAATTAATGCTTTTTTAAGACGTGATGTGCAAATGAATCAAAGCTTTTCAAAAAAATGTATCCTAAAAAAATTACCAGAGAACTGATAAACAAAATGCGAAGCATTGATTTGAGATTCATGGCATATTAAGGGTTTTATGTGTGGTTAGTTCAATAATTTAATTCAAATATAGATAAAATCTTGAAATAACCATATACATTAATAAATTATTTTAATTTATTGTACACTTGTTAAAGATTCTTCAAAAAGCTGACAATCAATTATCTTATGGAATAAGTAAAATAGCATTTATCACAAGTTTTACCCAATCCATAAGATGATTGAATCTATGAATTATTACTTAAAACTTCGCTAAATCAATATCGTCAGTGGCTATAATTTCTACTTTCCTTTTCATTTTTTTCTGAATAATATGAAAATGATGTTGGTCTTCTGGGCAAATTAAAGAAATGGCGTCGCCAGAATTTGTAGCACGTCCTGTTCTTCCGATTCTGTGAACATAATCTTTGGGCGAACGTGGTAATTCATAGTTTATCACCACTGGTAAAAACTGAATATCAATACCACGAGAAGCCAAATCAGTAGCTACTAAAACATTTACTTTCCCAGCTTTGAAACTTCTTAAAGCTTCTGTTCTTGCTCCTTGTGTTTTTTTGCTGTGAATGGCGGCGGCATTGATGCCATTTTTTTTCAATTTATCCACCAAATTATCGGCAGTTCTTACGGCAGACACAAAAATCAATACTTGTTGCATCGCCTGCGATTTGATTAAATACCGTAAAAATGGACCTTTTCTTTCTGGACTTACCGCATAAGCGATTTGATTAATTTGGTCAAGATTTTGTACTTCTGGCTCTATTTCAATTTTAACAGGCTCGCTCAATAATGCTTCCTTAATTATTTCTAAATCAGTATCTAAAGTTGCCGAAAACAAAATATTCTGACGCTTCTTTGGCAGTAATTTAAAAATATTATTGGTTTCTTCTTTAAAACCTAAATCCAACATTTTGTCGGCTTCATCCAAAACTAAAGTTTCAATTCTGGCTAAATTGATAGATTGCGTAGAAACCAAATCTAACAAACGCCCGGGCGTAGCTACTAAAATTTCGGTATTCTTGAGCGTCACCATTTGCTGATTGAGCGGTACTCCACCAAAAACGGCAATTGTTTTCACAGGACTTTTTAAGTGAATCGCAAAAGATTCTATTACTTCTTTAATCTGAATCGCTAATTCACGAGTGGGTACTAAAATCAATACTTTCAGATGTAAATTTCTTGTCGGACTTTTACGCTGAAACATTTCTAAAATCGGCAACACAAAACTCGCTGTTTTTCCAGAACCCGTTTGGGCAATTCCTTGAATGTCTTTTCCAGCCAAAATTGCAGGAATAGCCTGTTGCTGAATCGGGAAAGGTTCGGAGTAATTTTGAGCAGTAATGCCTATTAAAAGAGATTCTGATAAACCAAGTGATGCGAAAGTCATGTAATTATTTTTGAATGAAAATATCTTACAAAGATAAGATTTCTTTTCCACAAAGCTTTGCATTGCATCAGCGTCCGTAAATGAATGTATATTTGCTATTGAATAAACGATAGAATTATGCAACCATTAGCCGAACGAATGCGTCCACAAACGCTTGATGAGTACGTCGGGCAACAACATTTAGTAGGAGAAAAAGCCGTTTTGCGTCGTGCCGTAGAATCGGGCAGAATTCCTTCTTTTATTTTGTGGGGACCTCCGGGCGTTGGAAAAACTACTTTGGCAAGTATTGTGGCTCAGACGTTGAAACGTCCGTTTCATGTACTTTCTGCCATAAGTGCAGGAGTAAAAGACATTCGTGAGACGATTGAAATGGCAAAAAAACAAAAGTTTTTTGATACGCCCTCTCCTATTTTATTCATTGATGAAATTCATCGTTTTTCAAAATCTCAGCAAGATTCCCTACTTGGTGCGGTTGAAAAAGGAATTATTACTTTGATTGGAGCTACAACCGAAAACCCTTCTTTTGAAGTAATTTCTGCTTTGCTTTCTCGCTGTCAGGTTTATGTGTTGAAGCCTTTGGTAAAAGAAGAATTGATTTATTTAATCAATCAGGCTTTAGAGAAAGATATTTTCTTAAAAAATCGTGGAATCGTCGTAAAAGAATATGAAGCCATTTTACAGTTTTCGGGTGGCGACGGACGAAAATTGTATAATATTTTGGAATTGGTAAGCAATTTTATTCATGGCGAAGGTTTGGAAATTACCAACGAAATGGTGGTTGAAATACTTCAACAAAATATTGCTCTTTACGACAAAGACGGCGAACAACATTACGATATTATCTCGGCTTTTATCAAATCCATTCGTGGTTCCGACCCCAATGCAGCCGTTTATTGGCTTGCCAGAATGTTGGAAGGTGGTGAAGATATTGAATTTATTGGAAGAAGATTAATGATTTTAGCTTCGGAAGATATTGGCTTGGCAAACCCGAATGCTCTATTAATGGCAAATACTTGTTTCCAAACGATTCGTGCCGTAGGAATGCCTGAAGCTCGCATTGTACTTTCGCAAACGGTGATTTATTTGGCTACTTCAGCTAAAAGTAATTCGGCTTATTTGGCAATTGACCAAGCTTTGGCGATGGTGCGTGAAACGGGAAATTTACCAGTTCCCTTGCATCTCCGAAACGCTCCGACCAAACTAATGAAGCAATTAGATTATGGTAAAAACTACAAGTACGCCCACAATTACGAAGGTAATTTTGTAAAACAGCAATTTTTACCCGAAAAAGTGAAAAATACTAAGTTTTTTGAGCCACAACAGAATCCTGCGGAAGAAAAAATCAAACAAAAACTTCGTCAAGATTGGGGCGAAGAGTATGACTATTAAGTATGAGTGCTGAATTATGAGTTCAAATATCTGAATATCAATCTATTGAGTAATCGCAAAATCTTAACTAATTATGCACAATTAGTCAAGGTAATAATAAGGATGAATCACCATAACTCAAGAAACGATAATCGTTTACCATTGCTTCGGCATACACTTTTCGCCAATCTTCGCCAATGAGTGCGGCGATGAGTAAAATTAAAGTACTTTCTGGCTGGTGATAATTGGTAATGATGCCCTTGCAGATTTTAAATTGATAGCCCGGAAAAATAAAAATTTCAGTTTCACCCGTAATTTCATTTTCGCCAGTGGCTTCCATTTTTGCTAAAATCGTTTTCAAGGCAAGTTCTGTACTTGGCAAAGATTCGGCTGGACTTTGATAAGGGTCTAACTTTTCAATGAAAAAAGTACTTGAAAAATCCTTTATCAGTTTTACGCCATACCAATACAAACTCTCCAAAGCTCGCATCGAAGTTGTGCCAACTGGAATGGTATTCCCGATATTTTCGAGTAAAACTTCAATATTCTTTTTCGTAAACACAATTTGCTCATTGTGCATTCTGTGTTCTACAATATTTTCAACTTTAATGGGCTGAAACGTTCCAGCTCCGACATGAAGAGTAATAAATTCTTCTTTAATTCCTTGATTTGAAAGACTTTCCAGTACTTCGTCCGTAAAATGTAAACCTGCCGTTGGAGCTGCTACTGCTCCTTTTTTCTCGCTATAAACAGTTTGGTAGGTTTCATAATCAGCTTCTTCGGCTTCACGATTCAAGTAAGGAGGCAAAGGAATTTCGCCCAAAGCTTGAATAATATCTATAAATTTGGGTGTGAAATTTCCAACATTTTCAGAAATTACTTGCCAAGAAAGTTGTACTTGATTACTCTCAAAATCAAAAATACTGGCTTTTACTTCTACTTCTTCTCCCGAAATCGTTAGAATTTTAGATAAAATATCCTCTTTTTTCCAACGCTTTCTGTTACCAATCATACATTCCCAAACACAAGTATTGTTTACTTCCATAGCCAAATTAATGACCGAGGTAGGTGCAACAGGATGCAAAAGGAAAATCTGAATGACCGCTCCAGTAGATTTTTGGAAATGAATTCGGGCAGGAATTACTTTGGTATTATTAAAAACCAACAAAGTATTTTCAGGTAAATACTCATTGATTTTATGAAAAACCGTATGCCTTATTTTTCCTTGCTGATATACTTGTAGTTTCGATTCGTCACGCTTTTCTAAAGGGAATTTCGCAATTCGCTCATCGGGCAAATCATAAGTATAATCAGTAAGTTTTAAATCTTGAATATCCATCAATTAATCTTCTTCTTCAATTTTTGGACTGGTAAAAAGCAATTTGATAGGCAAATAGAAAATCCAAGCCATCATCAGAACAATTCCAATTACTAACAAATAAGTATAATCAGTTTGGAAAGTACGTTCGTCATTCAAAATCAACAAAGCTCTAAGAATAAGTAAAAGAAAAGTATTGACAATAGCAGGCAAAAAGTTTAACCAATTTACTATGGCAGCATTTAATTGGTTACCTCCTTTCAACCATTTTTTATTTGGAATCCATTGAAAAGCCAATAATGGAATACGTTTTACATTGTTTGCTAGCAATACCGAAAGTATATTGAAAGCAAACATTACTCCAGCAAAAAGATAGAAAACCTGATTTTTTGGTAAAAATCCATCTCCTCTACCATTTGGCCCAAAATGCACAGCGGTGGTATCTGGCAAACCACGATAAGTAAATAATAATACAAGTACGAAGGCTAAAATTGATAAATAACGCCAAGTTCTGGAAATGAAAAATTCTATACTCATTGATATTGTTGTTTCAGGGTGCAAAATTACGCTACAAATGGCAGGATTTCTAATGAAACAAGTGATTAATCAAGAATAAAATAGCTACAAGCCTAAAGTGATAAGTCTTGAGCCTTTTTCAGACTGATATATAAAAGAAAAAATAGTTGTCATGACAATTATTTTTTTCATGTTTAATGAGTAAAACTTCTGAAAAAAATTTAGCTTTGTAAAATGAACGATTTCAGGGCATTAATCACCCAGAATATGAATAAAATGTATGAAAATTTACACTAAAACTGGTGATAAAGGTACAACTTCATTAGTTGGAGGAACAAGAGTATCAAAAACAGCACTTAGAATTGAGGCTTATGGCACAGTTGATGAATTAAATTCATACATTGGTTTAGTTCGTGACCAAGCAGTGAACGAAAAACGTAAAGATATCTTAAAGGAAATTCAAGATAGGTTATTTACAATTGGCTCTATTTTAGCCTCTGAGCCAGAACAAAGTAAAAAGCGTTTGCCTGATTTACTAGAAAGTGACATTGAACTATTGGAAAATGAAATGGATAATATGGATAAGGAATTAGAACCTATGCGATATTTCATTTTACCGGGCGGTCATCAATCAATTTCATTTGGACATTTGGCTAGAACTATTTGTCGCAGAACAGAAAGAATTGTAATCAGACTTGCAGAAGAATCAACAGTAAATGAATTAATAATCAGGTATTTGAATCGCCTTTCGGATTATCTTTTTGTATTATGTAGAATAATGGCAAAAGAGCTTGAGGTTGAAGAAATCGCTTGGAAACCAAGGGTTTGATTTTCTTTGGGACTTTAGGACTTTAAGATTCAAGACACAAGATTTTAGACAAAAGACTTGAAGAGTTTGTTTCGGACTTTAGGACTAGAAGATACAAGATTTAAGACAAAGGCGTGAAAAATTTGGGATTTGGGACTTTAGGAAGAAATATTGAAGACTAAAAGATTTGATAAATAAAAAGCTTAAAGCTGATGACTGAAAGCTCGCAGCTAAAAAATAAAGAATAACAGATAATATTTTAAAATTATGACAGATACTTTGCAGATTGATATCCATCAGATTGAGAAATCTAGGATTGATTCGGTTGATTTTGACAACCTTGTTTTTGGACGTTCTTTTGCCGACCACATGTTAATGGTTGATTTTAAAGACGGAGAATGGCAAACGCCACAAATTTTGCCTTATGGCCCAATTTCATATTCTCCAGCAATGATGTCTCTACATTACGGACAAGCAATTTTTGAAGGAATGAAAGCCTACAAAAATGCAGCTGGTGAAATTTTAGTTTTCCGTCCGGAAGAAAACTGGAAACGTCTCAACAAATCTGCAGTCCGTATGTGTATTCCTGAAATCCCTGAAGATATTTTCATGGAAGGGCTTTCACAGCTTTTACGTTTGGATGCTGAGTGGATTCCAGCCAAAGAAGGTTGTTCGATGTACATTCGTCCTTTTATGTTCTCGACGGACGAGTACGTTGGCGTAAGTCCATCTAAAACGTATAAGTTTATGATTTTCAACTGTCCTGTAGGGTCTTATTATTCAAAACCTTTACGTGTACGTGTTGAAACACAATATATTCGTGCGGCGCATGGCGGTGTCGGTTTCTCTAAAAATGCAGGAAACTATGGCGGTTCTTTGTATCCAACTAAATTAGCGATGGATGCTGGCTATGACCAAATTATTTGGACGGATGCTGCTACCCATACTTTTGTGGAAGAAGCAGGAACGATGAACCTTTTGTTCGTAATTGACGGAGCTTTAGTAACAGCACCGACTGGCGATACTATTCTTGATGGAATTACTCGTAAATCAGTATTACAAGTAGCGAAAGAATGGGGAATGAAAATTGAAGAAAGACAGCTTTCAGTTAAAGAATTAGTAGAAGGTATTAAAGCTGGAAAAGTAACCGAAGCTTTTGGTGCAGGTACAGCCGCTGTAATTGCTCCTATTGCTACTATCGGTTTTGAAGGTGTTGATTATCAACTTCCTGAACGTACAGAAGATGCTTTCTCGAAAAGAGTATTTGAAGAAATTAACGATACACGTTTAGGCAAAAAAGCCGATACTCGTGGATGGGTTATGAAAATATAACTTTCTGAAACAATCAATACAAAACAAAAAGAGCCTTCAGACAATCTGAAGGCTCTTTTTGTATAATACTTATTGTAAAATCTTATCGTCTTTATTAGCAAAAACAATCTTCATTCCTGGGTCTTTTTCTGTACTTACATTCTGAATCAGTACATTATTATTACCATCAGCTAACTGCCAAATGATTGATTTATCTTTACTTACTCCTTTGCCATATTTTGTTTCAAAATAGCCTTTGAACTCATTCATCAAACTATCTACAGCAGTTTGTCGCTCAATATAAACATCAATCGTAATGGCTTCAACTTTATTATCTGGACTTTTTACGTAAAGAATATCAGCAAAGTTTAAATCTGTGTCATCGAAATACTCTGTGAAACTTTTCCCATTTTCTGCTGGTGTTTCTGAAGGCAATGTAGTTTCATTAATCGTATCAATATTATCCCCAATTTTTACACCTCTTGCCATTCCAGTATCGGTTTTAAGAATTGCCTGAAAGATTGTACTATAATTTTCTAAAGCAGACGAACCCTCTGTTAGGTTAACCGAAGCATTGCTTTCTGTTTGTGTACTTTCCTTTTTTTCCTGGCAAGCAACTAACAAAGCAAAAAAGATTAGAAAGTAAAAGTTATTTTTTTTCACGGAATGAATTTTTATTAAGGTTTCTAGCTACAAAAATACGAAAACTTTCCGACTAGCTACCACATTCAGATTGATGATATAAGTTTCATCACCCAATCATGTGATATTACCTCTATTTATTTTTTTGTAATATTACATTAATTTTAATATTGAAATATGCTACTCCTTACCCAATCAATTTTGCATTTCAGGTAAATATCTTCAATATCATGACTCTAAATTTCATCAAACCAATGACTCAAACTTCTATCAAAATCGTAGTTTACGAGGATAATCCTGATTTACGAGAAAGCCTTTCGGTACTCCTTGGGGGTTCAATTGGTTTTGAACTAATCGGTGCTTTTGTTAATTGCGAACAGGTAGCCAAGCAAATCGTTGAATTAAAACCGGATGTTGTTTTGATGGATATTGATATGCCTGTAGCCAATGGTTTAAAAGGACTCAAAATCATCAAACAATTGGCTCCACAAGTAAATGTAGTAATGTTTACAGTCTTTGAAGACAATGAAAACATCTTCGAAGCTATTTGTTCTGGAGCAGTTGGTTATCTTTTGAAAAGAACTCCGCCCGTAAAACTTCTTGAAGCCATTCAAGATGCCAATAACGGTGGCGCACCAATGACTTCAAGTATTGCTCGCAAAGTATTACAAATGTTGCCTACGCAACAGAAAGTAACAGAAAATAATGATTATAAATTAACAGAACGAGAAAGTGAGATTTTAAACCTTTTAGTAAAGGGGAATAGCTATAAAATGATTGCAGATAAATGTAGCATCAGTATAGATACTGTACGCTCTCACATCAAAAAAATATATGATAAATTACACGTTCACTCACAAACTGAAGCTGTAGCGAAGGCAATTCATGAAAGAATTGTGTAATATATCATCCTATCATGTGATTGACAGCCATTAAAATACACTATACTTTTGTAACAAGAACCCAACCATGCAATAGAATAAATTTATGGATTAACCTAAACCAAATAACTATCATGGCAAGTACGTCATTAACAAGCAATTCATATCTAATTAATAACTTAAGTCATGATTTCAGTTTTAGACGAGACCCAATTTTCAACAATGAGTCGAATATCATTTTAACGATTTCATGTAAAAAAAATATTATAGTAGCTTGGAAAGACATTAGTCATCTTGAAGCAATTGGAAATTACACGATGTTTCACTTCACAGATGGGAAAAAATTGTTGGTTTCACGAACAATGAAGATTTTTTTACCTAAATTAGACGATGAAATGTTTGTAAGGATTCATAAATCTTTTATAGTCAACCTTAATTATATTGCACAGTTTGATGTGAGGGAAGAAATGTTCGTTCAATTAAGAGATGGAAGTAAAATTTCAATTTCAAGAAGAAAGAAAAAAGACTTTATTGAAAAAGCTAGAAGATATTTTAGTAACTTTCGGATAAATTAAAGAATGAAATTAGTGGTTAGGTATTTATGAAACGGGGGTGATTCTTTTACCCCACGTTTTTCAAATCCTACCTTCAAAAATATTTAAGATAATAGGTGTAGAACTATTAATTTGCACAGGGAGATGTTTTTAACGTCTCCTTTGTCTTTTTATAGCTACCCTAAAATTCTCGTCCCATACTGAATACAAAATTTTTCTTATTACTACTATTAATCGCATAGCTAAAGCGAAGCACCAAATTGTAGTAAGTAACCACATCAAGCCCAACACCGTAACCATATATTAATTTATTAGCAAGATTACTTTTATTTTCTGTCGCAAAGCGATTTTCAACATAAGCATAATCATTAAAAATGTTAGGATACAGACCTAATGGAATTTTATTAAATTGCTTAATACGAAGAAACTTCAAGTGAAAAATCTTGTTTAAAAGTTCATATCTTAGATTATTTCTAACATAGAAATATTTACTTCCGTCAACAACGTAAAGCTCGTAACCTCTTACTAAATCTCCTCCATAGCCCAAACCACGAGTATTTAAAAATGGTTGACGATTGGGAAAAGACAACTTTCCTTCAAGATTAATCCCGAAAAACCATTTTTTAGATAATGGCTTGTAATATGAGTAATCTCCAGTAATTTCTAATTGATTAATGTCGTCATTGGGTAAAATTCCTAATTTATTGATTAACAACTCGTATCGTTTACCTCTCAAAGGATAAGTAACATTATCTCTGAAATCATAGTTAAAGTAATAACTTATCTGTCCATAAATTTGTTGATTAGTTTTACTTGCCAAGTAATTCGGATTAAGTTTTCTAATCGTATCATCAATTGAAATATGATTAAATCTTAGTTCTATTGTATGATTATCGTAAAAAGCAAAACGTTTTTTCAAAAAAATAGCTCCAGAAAAACGCTCTCTCATGATTTCATCTTTACTTCGAAAATAAAAAAGTGTATCATTTAAACTTCTAAAAGCTACATTCTTATTCGTAATATACGAAATGCTCATTCCCAAGCCAGTCTTCTGAGCTTTATTGATATAGGGAATTCTGTAACTAAAATCTACTCTTTTAGTAAAACCATTTTCGAGGTGTAAAGACAGTCTTTCTGCTCTACCTCTGAAATTGCTGTGTATCAAATCAACACCATAAATTGTACGCTTAAAATCATATCCACGACTCCACCATTCCGAGAAATTTCTATCAGCTAATTGAAAAACAGGATAACCCAAAATGAACCATTGTTCTTGAAGATTAATAATCACTTTCAATTGACCTTGATTACTTATTTCGGTTTGAATTTCAGCAGTAACAAACAAATTAGTATTGATTATTTTCCTTCGGTTTAGTTCCAAACGTTTTGAAAGTTGATCATTCAATAAAGTATCCCCTATTTTAAAATCAAGCTCCCGAAGAATGATATTTTCTTTTGTTTTATGATTTCCATGAAGAATAATTTCATTCACTACCACAAATGAATCTACCTGAATAGGTTTTAGAGTAGGGTTTATCAGGGAAAAAAGGAAAGTAAAAAGTAGCATAAATCAAAGTTAATCAATTATTCCAAAGAAAATAAGGTTCTTCTTTACGCTATTAATACTCATGAAATAGCTCTTTTTAAAAAACAGTAATTCTTATAGATTCTAAAGAAAGTATAACCTTCAATTAGCATGAAGCGAACCAGAAAAAATATAAATTATTCTAATTTAATTAGTATTATTGTAAGTAAAATTAACCGTTTTTATTAATCAATATTTATGAATAGTATCAAACCAAGATTAACATTTTCTCAAATCATTAATATGAATGTAGGTTTTTTTGGCATTCAATATAGTTTTGGTTTGCAGCAAAGTGCCATCAATCCCATTTACGATTTCTTAGGAGCAAGTCCAGATGAAATTCCTCTTTTAAATTTAGCAGGTCCGATGACGGGACTTTTAATTCAACCCATTATTGGTGCTATGAGTGATAAAACATGGCATCCACGTTGGGGAAGACGTAAACCATATTTTCTAGTTGGAGCATTACTTTGTAGCATTGCTCTATTCATTTACCCGTTCAGTAGTTCATTATGGATGGCCGCAGGCTTACTGTGGATACTTGATGCAGGAAATAACACTGCGATGGAGCCTTATAGAGCATTTATTGCAGATAAACTTCCCACAGACCAACAGGCAACGGGTTTTCTTTCTCAAAGTTTTTTTACAGGTTTAGGGATTACCTTAGCGAATATTTCATTATTTATTTTTCAAAAGTTCATTCCAGGCGAGCATGGAAGTATTCCATATTGGGTATTTGGCTCATTCTTTTTAGGCTCTGTTTGCTCTATAGGTTCAGTACTTTGGTCAATGTCTAAAACTCCCGAAATTCCACCAAGCCCTGAAGAATTAATAATTATGCAACAGCATAAAGGAGGAATTTTCGCTCCTTTTATTGAAATATCAGAAGCTATTAAAGACATGCCAAAAGTAATGTGGCAATTATCTTTGGTATATCTTTTTCAATGGTATGCCTTATTTTGTTACTGGCAAAATGCTTCTAAAAGCATTGCTCAATCAGTTTGGCATACTTCACCAATGGGCAATAAACAATTATATGAAGAAGCAGTTGGTTGGACAGGTTTAGTAAATGGATGGTATAATATTGCTACATTTTTATCAGCATTTGCTTTGGTTGGACTTGCCAAAAAGTATTCACCTAAGTTAGTTCATGTAATTTGTTTGCTTATCGCTGGTATTGGTCTTATCATTTTCCCACACATTGAAAATAAATATCTACTATTTGCACCAATGACAGGTTTTGGAGTAGCTTGGGCAAGTATGATGGGAATTCCATATTTAATGGTCATTTCAGAAATACCCAAAGAACGTTATGGTGTATATATGGGTATAATTAACATGATGATTGTTATTCCAATGATTATTCAAAATGTTACTTTCGGATATATTTTAGAGCATTTCTTAAATAATGACGCTGGAAAAGCAATTACTTTTGCCGGTATTTTCTTGTTAATTGCCTGTGGAGCAACGATGCTTATGAAATCTGGAAAGATAGAAGAAGGAATGGAAATACCTACAAGTGGCGGTGGACATTAATATAATATCATCAAAAGTTGCAACATGAGTCATTTCGAATTTTCGGAATCACAAAAAGCGGTCGAAATTAGTTTTTAGACCGCTTTTTGTGATTGATGGCCAATGAATTACTACTGTTTGAGCGAAGCGAGTTTAGAAATTCTTGATTTTTTTGTTACTTTTTGCCTTGATTCAAAAAGTAAGGACGAGACTAAATCCAAAAAACATTGAAATCTTTTAAAACTTACTTTTTCAAGAGCAAAATTTGGGATGACTTATGTTTTTAAATGTAGATATATTATTAATTCTATATTTCAATAGCTTAAACTAAAAGTTACTAATGCTAAACTCTATTTTAAAGTGAAAAATGTTTAACTAACATCAATGCTAAATTTGTCTATAACGAGAAAGAGCTACCATTTCTGGTAGCTCTTTTTTCATTAATATTTTTGGGGTTTATTTACTTTCCCGCATGTGATTGCAGTATCATCAACGGAACTGGGCTTAACTTCTCTGTTCGAGATGGGAAGAGGTGAACACCAGTCCTATCAA
>NZ_JAYGIL010000045.1:0-32568 GCF_034931025.1 Arcicella gelida
ACTTGTCCATAAAAAATAACAATTATTGTTGCTAAGTTATTTAACTTTTTTAGTTTGACATTTGATTTTTTAAAAAATCAAATGTCAAACTAAACTTACACAACTAAAGGGAGGGTGCCTTTTTTTATTAGAAATGGGTAATGGTTTTTCATTCGTAGCACGTCAAAAACGAATTTTACTGGAAGACGATGAGTTTTTTGTGGATTTGGTTTTTTACAATCGCCTATTACAATGTTTTGTGATTATCGAAATAAAAACACATAAATTAACCCACCAAGACGTAGGACAATTACAAATGTATGTCAATTATTATGACAGAATAGAGAAACTTCCTCACGAAAATCCCACAATCGGTATTTTACTTTGTACCGACAAAAATGACACAGTAGTAAAATTCAGCCTGCCCGAAAACGAAAAGCAAATTGTTGCAAGTAAATACGAATTAGTTTTGCCTACTGAAAAACAGTTAGTTGAAGTGATTTTGAAAATATAATAATTCAAAAAAGACAATCCATCGTTAAGCTATTTTGAACCAAACCTGCTGAATAATTATTTGTCTGTACACCAAAAGTCGTTATTAAAGTAAGAAAAACTGACTTTCTTGTTTTTGTCTCAGTTTTGAATGTGCCAATTTTATGCTGCAATTCATTTGCATATTTTTTATCAATTATAAAAGGATTAATAGAATATTTCATCTCACAGAGATTGATCACTTGGTCTCTTCTATCAATGACTAAATCAACCTGACTGCCATTTTCAGCATTTGAGCTTCTCCATGCCGAAGTTGCAGTTTGGATTCCGCTGATTCCTAAAGCTTGTTTAATGCCCTGTATATGGTATAAACAAACTTGCTCAAAAGCATAACCACTCCAAGCTCTGTGTTTGGTATTATCTATCGTATTTATCCAATGATTTTGGTCTATTGTCTGAGTTCCATTAATGAATTTTAGATAAAAGAGTGTATAAAAATCAACCAATTGGTACAAGCTATTTTTATTTTTATTGCCAAAAGGTAAATATTTTCGGATAAATCCACTTTCTTCAAGTTCATCAAGTATCCTTGTGGTACTCCCTGCATTCGTTAGTTTTGTTGTTTTCAGAATGTCATCTCTTGTTAAACCTTTGGCTTTTTGAGCTAAACAATTTACAATGCTTATATGCTTTTCGGAGTTTTTAAAAAGCGAAGAGTATAAATTTGAAAATTCTGTTCTTAACAAACCATTTTCAGAAAAACAGATTTGTTCTATGTTCTGACTTGCACTCAAGCTTGAAGAAACTTCTTCCCAATAATAAGGAATACCGCCCATCACCATATACAGTTGTATAATTTGGTATTTATCCAAAACAGAATGTTTATTTCTTAAAAACATTTCACATTCAGTTAAGGTAAACGGAACGACCTTTAGCCTTTTTGTAACTCTGTTGTGTAAACCTCCTTTATTGTTGATTAATTTATTCAACATCCACGATGCCGCTGAACCACAGACAATGAGTACAATATCATTTCTTGAAGAAGCCCAACTATTCCAAAAATGCTCTAAAGCTTGTATAAAACCAGAATTGGGGGTATCAAACCAAGGTAATTCATCTATGAAAATATACTTTTTAGGGTTTTCATTATTTTCAAGATAACTAATTAGTTGCTGAAAGGCTGTAAGCCAGTCTGTTGCTTGAGAAATACTTGTATTTTTATAGGCCTTTTGAAGAGCAATATGAAAATTTGTAAGTTGTTTTGATAAATTGGCGTTTCCTAAGCCTGTGACTTGAAATACAAATTGCCCTTCAAAAGCAGTTCGAACTAAAAATGTTTTTCCCACTCTTCTTCTACCATAAACTGCAACAAATTCAGACTTTTCTGATGATTGTAACGCTCGTAATGTGGTCAATTCATTTTCTCTACCAATTATATTTGCCATAGTATTGTTATTTTTCAAGACAAATATAAGTGAAATTACCACATTAAGCCAAATTGAAGATTCAATTTGGCTTAATGTGGTAAAAAAAACATTAGATAGAGCCAAATTGGAGATTAGATTTGGCTCTATCTAATCGATTAAAGCTTTCAAGTTAAAGTATTCGGCAAAATCCTACCCCTAAACTCACTCGGAGAAAAGCCAGTTTGTTTTTTGAAAAAACGAGTAAAATAAGCTGGGTCTTTAAAATCTAAGAAGTAAGAAATTTCGGCAATGGTATAAGAAGTATTCAATAAGTATTTTTGGGCTTCGCCCGTCATGTATTCGTGGATAATTTGTAAAGCGGATTTTTTTACTAAAGTCTGACAAATTCGATTGAGGTGTACCGCTGTGATATTCAGCGATTTGGCATATTCTGTTACGGATTTAGATTCATGAAAAGATTGCTTAATTTGCTTTTGAAATGATTGATAATAATGTAAAGTTCTATTATCAGATTTGGTGATTTGATGTTCTACGACTACGCTCAAACGATATAGTTGCATAAAAAATAGCTGAAATAATGAAGCCATAAAAAGCTGTTTTTCAGGATTTTCAGAGACAAACTCAGTGGCTATTTGCTGTTTTAATTGCTTCAATGATTCAAATATTTCTAAAGACTCTTCAAAGGTAAATTGCTTTAAACGACTGATTTCTAAAACAATATGCGGCGAATTTTTAAAAATACTTTCTACAAAAGACTGTGAAAAAGTAAGGACATCGCCAACCATATTCGACTGAAACACAAAGCCATGCAAAGTATTAGGCGGAATCATCAAAACTGATGGTGTGTTTAAAGCTATTTTTGTATTTTCTGAAATCAAAAGTCCTTCGCCTTCTGGAAAAATAAAAATCTGATATAAATCGGTATGCAAGTGTTCGGTGATTTCCCAATCATACAATTTACTTCTTAATGCAAGCTCTTCGATATGAATATAATCTGCTAAAGAATTGGTTTGATTTTCTCCGTACAATCCTCTAAAATTTACTAAGTCTTTTTTCATAAATGTTTAAAAAATACTATCCATTAGTGTATTTCATGGTAAAAATGTGATAAATGTTTGTTTTTCACAAGATATATGTCATTTTTTACAAGATTCACATCATTGAAATAATCTATTTTTGTATATAATTAATACAAAAATATGAGCGATATTATTTATAACCTTTTCGACAGGGAAGTACATCCGCCTTATTTATCGCCTGACTATAAGTCAACGATTTTAAGAGCTCCAAGCAAGCCTTTGATTCCATTAAAACAATCGTTATCTGAATTAAGTGAGCCAATTTTTGGCGATTTTAATTTAGATGAATTCGACAGCGATTTAACTAAAAATGCTATCATTAACGGTGAACCTTTGGGCGAAAGAATCGTAGTACATGGCAAAGTAATGAATGAAAATGGAAAGCCCATTCCAAATACTTTGATAGAAATTTGGCAAGCGAATGCCGCTGGACGTTATGTCCATAAGGTGGATCAGCACGCAGCTCCGCTCGACCCGAACTTTCTGGGTGCTGGTCGTTGTATGACTGATGAGGAAGGAAATTATAAATTTTATACCATCAAACCCGGTGCATATCCTTGGGGAAATCATCATAATGCTTGGCGGCCCAACCATATCCACTTCTCTTTATTTGGGGCAAATATTACTAACCGTTTGGTAACGCAAATGTATTTTCCAGGCGACCCGCTTTTGCAATATGACCCCATTTTCTTGGGAGTACCGCCGAAAGGTCGTGAATTGTTAATTTCTGCTTTTGATTTGAGTATCACCGAACCAAGTTTTGCTTTGGGTTATCGCTTTGATTTTGTGTTGAGAGGAAATAATGCAACGCCGTTTGAAGGGCTTTAAGGTTTGAATATAGGTTCTAATAATTTGTTGTAGTGGCAAACCCTTGCGGTTGCCCCTACAAGTTTAGTCTGATAAGTAATCTTAACCTTATTTCATTGATTATTATTTTTCAATCAAAAATTACAAGTTCAAACTTTCGTACAGTACTGACTCAAAACTAATAATTATGTTACAAACTCCTTCGCAAACTGTTGGGCCGTATTTTGCTTATGGACTTACGCCCGAACAGTATTTATATAATTTTAAAAGTTTGGTCGGAAACCTGATGGTAAATCCGATTGAAAATCCTGAGAGTATCACCATTATCGGAAAGGTTTTGGATGGTGAAAATCAGCCAATTCCTGATGCCATGATTGAATTATGGCAAATTGATGAAAAAAATCAACGATTCGGAAGATTTGGCACAGGTACAGACCCCGAAAGTCGCTTTATTTTTCATACCTTAAAACCTGAATCGGTTGCTAGGCAAGCTCCTTATCTAACGGCTATCATTTTTATGCGTGGGCAGTTAATTCATACTTATACTCGTATTTATTTTTCAGATGAAACAACGCTGAACGAAAAAGACGATGTGCTGAATACTGTGCCAAGTGAAAGACGACATACGCTGATTGCTCAGAAAAACGGTTCTGTATATGAATTCAATATTTATATGCAAGGCGAAAACGAAACGGTATTTTTTGAAATATGAGTCTATATTCTGAAGTATTTTATTCCGATGAAATCAACGAACTTTTTTCTGATGAAAAGAGCCTGAGCTTTTTATTGCTTTTTGAATCAAGTTTGGCAAAAGCCCAAGCCGAACATGGTGTCGTTCCAAATGCTTCGGCAAGTATCATTGCGTCTTGTTCGCAAGCTGATTTGATAGATTTACAAGCTTTGAAAAAAGCGATACAGTTGGGCGGAAATGTTGCTATTCCTTTGGTAAAACAATTAACGCAATTGGTGAAAAACCAAGATGCAGAAGCAGCTAAATTTGTGCATTTCGGAGCTACAAGTCAGGATGTGGTTGATACCGCTACGGTTTTACAAATCAAAGTATTTGTCGAATGGCTTGAAAATCAATTAATTATTTTAGAAAAAGTACTCATTAAGCTGACGCAAGAGCATCGCCAAACTTTAATGATTGGTAGAACGCTTTTACAACAAGCCAAGCCTATTACTTTCGGGCTAAAAATGGCTTTGTGTTTAGAAAGTATTCAGCGTTCTGCCGAACGTATTCAATCGTTGAAAGGTGAATTATTAGTTTTACAATTAGCTGGTGCGGTAGGTTCTCAGAATCAAGCGATTAATCAAAAAGTAAAAGAAAGTTTAGCTAATATTTTAGGCTTAAAGACTGCTCATTCTTGGCATACGCACCGAGATGCTTTTGTGCATTTTGCTTCCGTTTTGGGTGTTTTAGTAGGAAGTATCGGCAAAATTGCCAAAGATATTTCGCTATTGATGCAAACCGAAGTAGGTGAAGTATTTGAAGGAGCTGGAGCGGGTAAAGGTGGTTCAAGTACGATGCCACATAAACGTAATCCTGTTGCTTCGGCAATTATTTTGGCAAATGCCCAAAGAGCACCGCATTTGGTGACAACATTGATGTCAGCGATGACACAGGAACATGAACGTTCTGCTGGCTTGTGGCATTCGGAATGGGAAGTTTTGAATGATTTAATGAAACTCACGGCTGGCACTGTTGAACGAAGTATTGAACTTCTCAGCGGTTTAGAAGTAGATAAAAATCGGATGCTTCAAAACCTTGAACTGACGCAAGGATTGATTTATGCAGAAAATGTTTCACTGGCTTTAGCGGAAAAAGTCGGCAAAAGTGAAGCCCATGAATTAGTAGAAAAAGCCTGTAAAAAAGCGATTGCTGAACAAAAACATTTGAAACAAATTCTGATTGAAAATCAGAATTATTTAACAGAAACCGAACTCCAACCACTATTTCAAGCCGAAAATGCGATTGGATTGAGTTTGGAGATTATTGATAATATTTTGGGAAAGGCTGTAAGCCATAAGCTTTAGGCTTGTTGCCTATCTACTAAAGCATTATCAAAAATATTATCAGATTTTAGATTTAAAGCTTACCATATACAACCTAAAGCATTTTCAAAAATATTATCGGATTTAAGCTTAAAGCCTATTGCCTAAAGCTTATAGCATTATCAAAATACATGAAAACTAACTATAAATTACAAGGAACACCCAACAGTCCTGTGCTGATTTTTTCTAACTCTTTGGGTTCTGAAATGTTGATGTGGGATGAACTTGTGCCTTTTCTTTTGCCATATTTTAGGGTTTTGAGATACGATACTCGTGGTCATGGAGGAAGTAAAATTACGCCCGAACCTTACAGTATTGCTTTGTTGGGACAAGATGTAATTGATTTATTGGATGAATTAAAAATAGACGAAGCTTACTTCTGCGGACTTTCGATGGGAGGTTTGATTGGTCAATGGTTGGGAATTCATTATCCCAATCGTATTAAAAAATTAGTTATCAGTAATACAGGTGCAAAAATTGGAAACGATGAACGCTGGAATGGCAGAATTGAAACCATCAAAGCCAAGGGAATGCAAGCCATTGTGGACGATACGATGGAAAGATGGTTTACCGAAAGTTTTAGAAATCACAATCCACAAAGAGTAGCTGAAACCAAAGCTATGTTTTTGCGGAGTGATATTTTGGGTTATTCAAATTGTTGTGCTGCCATTCGTGATGCTGATTTCAGAGAAAGTTTATCACAAGTATCAGTAGAAACTTTGGTGATTACGGGCGATGAAGACCCAGTAACAAATGTAGCTCAAGCTGAATTTATCGCTGAAAATGTTCCGAATGCTCGCTTAAAAGTATTACACGCTCGTCACTTAGCCAGTACAGAATTGCCCGAAGAATATGCCCAAGTATTGATAGATTTTATCGTTGGCGAAAGCAATTTGGAAAAAGGAATGCACGTGCGAAGAAGTGTTTTAGGAAATGCTCATGTTGACAAAGCCAATAGCAATATTAATGATTTCAATGCTGATTTTCAAAAGTTTATTAGCAATTACGCTTGGGGCGAAATCTGGACTCGTCCGAATCTATCAAAACATAGTCGTAGCTTAATTACCATTGCGATGTTGATTGCCTTGAATCGAAAAGCAGAATTGAAAATGCACATTCGGGCCGCCTTCAACAATGGCGTAACGATTGCTGAAATCAAAGAAGTACTGATGCAGTCGGCTCTGTATTGCGGTTTGCCAGCCGCCAACGAAGCTTTTCATACGGCTGAGGAAGTGTTTAAAGAAATGGCTTTAGGCGGTAAGCAGTAAGCTTTAGGCTTTTTCAATTTAAAGTAAAATGGAAATTAACAAAATGGCATACAGCTTATAGCTTAAAGCATACAGCAACAATGAAAACACAAGTAGGAATTATCGGAGCGGGGCCATCGGGACTTACTTTGGCTCTTTTACTCCAGCAAAAAGGAATTCAATCTGTTATTATTGAAAACAGAAGTAGAGAATATGTTGAAAATCGAGTTCGTGCAGGTTTATTAGAACATAATACCGTTGAAGTATTTGATGGCTTGCAGGTTTCTGAGCGTCTGCACAAGGAAGGATTGGTACATCATGGCTGTTATATTAATTATAACGGAAAATCTCAACGCATTGATTTTGCCAAACATACTCAGAAAGAAGTAACTATTTACGGTCAGCAAGAAGTCGTAAAAGACTTAATCAATGCTTGTGAGGCTCGTGAAATTCCCATCATTTTTGAAGCAGAAGCTAAAGAAATCAAAAACGTAGAAAGCGAAAATCCAGCAATTCATTACACCCATTTAGGTGAAGAAAAGGTAATCTATTGCGACTTTGTAGGCGGTTGCGATGGCTTCCACGGTTTAGCTCGTAAAACTTTACCGAAAGATACTTACAATGAATATAAAATTGAGTATCCATTTAGTTGGTTAGGAATTTTGGCGTACTCTGTGCCTACTTATGACGAACTGATTTATGCGTACCATTCAAATGGCTTTGCTTTGGCAAGTTTGCGTTCTGAAAAAGTAAGTCGTTTGTATTTGCAAGTTGACAATAATGACAGCGTAGAGAATTGGTCTGACGAAAAAATCTGGAATGAACTCGAAAATCGTTTGGGAATCACTTTAGACAAAGGCGAAGTTTTTGAAAAAAGTATTACGCCCATGCGAAGCTTTATGATTGATAATATGCAGTTTGGACGCTTGTTTTTAGCAGGCGATTCGGCCCATATTGTACCACCAACGGGAGCTAAAGGTTTGAATTTAGCCGTGGCTGATATTCATAATTTAGCACAAGGCTTGATTGAATTTTATGAATCGGGTAGTCAGGAGAGTTTAGAGAATTACTCTAAAAAATGTGTCGCAAGAGTTTGGAGAGTACAAGACTTCTCAAATTTTATGACCTACCTCTGCCATAAACAAGCCGTAGAAGGCAGTTTTGAAAGTCTTTTGCAAAAATCGAAATTTGATTATTTAACTATTTCTGAAGCATATCAAAAAACCATCGCCGAAAATTACGTTGGTTTTCCATTAGATACATTTGTTTAAATGCTGTAAGCGGTAGGCTTTAGGCTATAAGCTTTAGGAGATTATAGCAAATTAACGTTTAAATAAAACTTATGCTAAAAAAAGCATACAGCCTAAAGCCTATCTCTTACAGCCAAAAAAATATGAAAACAGTACCCATTATCGACTTACACACTGCCGCTTCGATGGTAAAGGATGGAGACACTTTACTGCAAGGCGGTTTTGGCATGACGGGAAATCCCGTTCACTTGATGCACGCTTTGGCGGAAATCGGCACAAAGAATTTGACTTTTATTGGCAATAATACTGGCGAAGCTGGACTTGGAGGCGGACGTTTATTAAGAAATGGACAGCTTAAAAAAATGATAGGTTCATTTTTTACTTCAAATCCAGATGCCGTAAAAGCTGCCCAAAATGGTGATGTTGCTTATGAACTCCTCCCACAAGGAACATTAGCCGAAGCCATCCGTGCCGGCGGTGCTGGCATCGGTGGCTTTTATACGCCAACTTCGGCAGGAACTATCATTGCCGAAGGTAGAGAAACTAAAATTTTGGATGGCGTAGAGCAAGTTTTTATCAAAAGTATTCGTGGCAATGTGGCTTTTATCCGTGCTTGGCGTGCGGATACTGCTGGGAATTTGCAATACAGAATGACCGAAAATAATTTCAACAAAGCCATGGCAACGGCTGCTGATTTGGTCATTGCCGAGGTAGAAGAAATTGTGCCAGTCGGAGAAATTGCACCAGAGTTTATCCATACGCAAGGTTGCTATGTCGATTATTTAGTCGAAGCCAAAATTACTTTAGAAGATTTGGGAAGTTCTGCATCGGTTTCTTCTTCTAAAAAAGTAGATGATAGCCGTATGAACATGGCAAAACGTGCTTTGGCGGAATTGAAAAAAGGCGACGTGGTAAACTTAGGAATCGGTATTCCTACTTTGGTAGCAGATTTAATTACCGAAGAACATGGGATTATTCTTCATACCGAAAACGGAATGTTGGGCGTTGGCCCAGTGCCAACTGACGGTGGCGGAGCGATGGATTATCCCGTAAATGCTGGTAAAATTCCCGTAACGGCTTTGAAAGGAAGTAGCTATTTTGATAGTGCAGATTCTTTTGCGATGATTCGTGGCGGACACATCGACGTAGCAATTATGGGCGGATTGGAAGTAGATGAAGCTGCCAATTTAGCCAACTGGGCTGTGCCGGGCAAACCACTTTTGGGCGTTGGTGGAGCGATGGATTTGGCAAAAGGAGCAAAAAGACTGATCATCACGATGACGCATACAAATCCTGATGGTTCATCAAAAATTGTCCCTACTTGTGCTTTGCCACTAACAGCCAAAGGCGTTGTGGATATGGTTATTACCGAATTGGCTGTTTTTGCTTTTCCAGCAGGAAAACTGACCTTGATTGGTTTAATGCCCAACGTAAGTTTAGAAGAAGTAAGAGCCAAAACCAGTGCGAGCTTTATTGAGGCTTTAGATTAGCTATTGACAGAATTTAGCTAAAAAACGTCAACGTACTGACGGAATTTAGCTAAATTCTGTCAGTACTTGCTTTTTGAAGGAAAATATCATGATTTATACTTCGGTAAAATTTCTGACTAAACAGTGGTAAAGTAGTAGAAAAAGCACAAGATTTAAAACTTACCAAATTATTAAGAATAACCGTATATATTTGTCTGAAATAAAGAATAAAAATAACTAATCAAATATTGCAATGCTTAAACTTGTTGAAAACGCAACCAAAAACCTCAATAACCAAGCTATTATTTCAGATGGGAAATCATTTTCTTATCAAGAACTCTTAGATAATTCAAATGCTGTGGCTACTTATTTGTTGGATGATGCCAGCGATTTGAATGAACAGCGAGTGGCTTTTATGGTTGCTCCCGCCTTTGATTACGTAAAAGTTCAATGGGGAATTTGGCGAGCAGGCGGTATTGCAGTGCCTTTGTGCATCACTTATCCTTTGCCTTCCTTGCAGTATGTGATTGAAGATACAGCCGCAAGTATCGTAATCGCTGGCGAAGAGTACGCTACTATTTTAGCTCCGCTTGCCGAAGAAAAAGGTTTTAGATTTATTATTCTTTCAGATATTCCAGCACAAGCTTCAGAAGAAAAAACATTGCCTGAACTTGGCTCGGAGCGTCGTGCGATGATTCTTTATACCAGTGGTACGACCAATTTACCCAAAGGTGTTGTTACAACACATGGCAATATTGAAGCTCAAGTAGCCACTTTGGTTGAATCGTGGCAATGGTCGGCTCAAGATCATATTCTTTGTGTGTTGCCTTTGCATCATGTTCATGGCATTATCAATGTGATTTCTTGTGCTTTGTGGTCTGGTGCTACGGTTGAATTTTTATCTTCATTCTCAGCCGAAGGTGTTTTTGCCGCTTTCCAACAAGGTAAAATCAATGTGTTTATGGCTGTGCCAACGATTTACTTTAAGTTGATTGCTTATTGGGAAAGTTTGCCGACAGCAGAACAAGAAGTACTTACCGAAACCTTATCAAAATTTAGATTAATGGTTTCGGGTTCGGCGGCTTTACCTGTTTCTGTAATGGAAAAATGGAAACATATCAGTACGCATACTTTATTGGAAAGATACGGAATGACTGAAATCGGAATGGGTATCAGTAACCCTTACGATGGCGAACGCAAAGCTGGCTATATCGGAAAACCGCTTGCAGGTGTACAAGCCAGATTGGTGGACGAACAAAACGAATTAGTGGAAGTTGGACAACCGGGAGAAATTCAAATTAAAGGAAACAATGTTTTCTTGGAGTACTGGAATAAACCAGAAGCTACACAGAAAACTTTCACCGAAGATGGTTGGTTTAAAACGGGCGATATTGCCGTAGTTGAGGAAGGTTATTACCGAATTTTGGGAAGAGATTCTATCGACATTATTAAGTCGGGTGGCTATAAAATTTCAGCTTTAGAAATTGAAGAAGTACTCCGAACGCATCCGCAGATTAATGATTGTAGTGTAATAGGTATTCCTAATGAAGAATGGGGCGAATTGGTTGCAGGAGTATTGATTGTGAATCATCCAGAGATTGATTTAAAAGAACTTAATACTTGGATTAGAGAAAAAATGCCAGCTTACAAAGCACCAAGAAAGTATGTCATTGCCAATGAATTACCAAGAAATGCCATGGGCAAAGTCACTAAAAATGATTTGAAGAAGCTATTTTAGGGAATTGTATTAATAGTTATCTGTTTTCTGAAATCTGTTAATCGTATTTTTTTAATGATATCTAATACTTACTAAGTAAAAGGACAAATTAAATTGACAATAAATTTATGTTTGAGTATAGTATTAACTATCTGATTTTAAATTAAATACAGATAACAGATATACAGTTAACTAATAACGTCCTTTTACTTATTCAGCTAAAGTTGCGAAAACTCTTTACGTCGTTTTCACTACAATGGACGAACCATACTTGTTGTTCAACCTAAAGTAGTGGCAACCCTTGCGGTTGCCTCGTGTGAAACGGCAAGGGTTGCCACTACTAAAAATGATTGCTTAAAGCATATTTTAAATCTCTATTTAATTCAAAAGTACTAATTCATAACTAACCACTTTACTATTGAAACTATGATTATTTACGGAGTAGGCATTTTAGCCTTTTGTTATGTTGTGGGGCAGATTTTTGGAGAGTTTATCGGGAAATTAATTGGCGTAAACGCCAATGTCGGTGGCGTTGGTTTCGCCATGATTTTACTGATATTTATCAACGATTGGCTCAAGAAGAAGAACTATTTAGATATTTCAACCGAAAAAGGAATTACATTTTGGAGTCAGATGTATATACCTATTGTGGTGGCGATGTCGGCAATCCAGAATGTTAAAGTAGCGGTTTCCAGTGGATTCATCGCTATTTTGGCGGGCATCGTTCCCGTACTTATTTGCCTCGTAGCCATTCCTTTTTTATCTAAATTATCTAAAAATACTCCGCTCAATTAATATGGAAATCATTTCAAAGTTCCTTGAAAAAAATGGTATTGTTTTTACTTTTTTGGTAGTCAGTCTAATCATTTATTTCTCAGAACTTATCGCTGTTAAAGTAACGAATAAAAAAATACCAGGTTCTGCCATCGCTATTATCATTGGTTTACTCTTGGCATACTTTGGCGGTGTTGCTACTGGCGGAGAAAAGGGCATTGCTGATATTAAAATATTTTCAGGTTTTGGTGTGTTGGGAGGTTCAATGTTTCGTGACTTCGCCATTGTTTCCACAGCCATGGGTGCAAGTTTTATCGTAATCAAACGCACTGGTTGGGCAGGAGTACTCTCACTTTTCTTGGGTATTATTTTATCTTTTATTGGCGGAGTGGTGGTGGCTTTGTTGTGGGGTTATCGTGATGCCGTTAGTCTAACAACCATAGGTGCAGGTGCTTGTACTTATATCGTTGGGCCTGTAACGGGTGCTGCTATCGGTGCAAGTTCAGAGGTAATGGCATTGAGTATTGCGGCTGGTGTGGTAAAAGCCGTTTTTGTAACGATTGTTACGCCATTTGTCGCAAAATATATTGGATTGAACAATCCTCATACTGCGATGGTTTTTGGCGGATTGATGGGTACAACCAGTGGCGTATCAGCAGGTTTGGCAGCTACCGACCCTAAATTAGTGCCTTACGGTGCATTAACCGCCACTTTTTATACAGGTTTAGGTTGCCTTTTTTGTCCTTCACTTTTATTTATCATGATGAAATTTGTTTTTGTGTAATGACAAAAGCTTAAATCAATTTTAATATGAACCAGTCTTATATCATTGATGGCATCAGAACGCCCATTGGGAATTTTGGTGGCAGTTTGTCGAGTGTCAGAGCAGATGATTTGGCGGCTTTGACGATTAAAGAATTAGTCAAAAGAAATCCTAATATTCCTACTGAAATGATTGATGAAGTGATTCTCGGAAATCATAATCAGGCAGGAGAAGATAACCGCAATGTGGCTCGAATGGCTGCTTTGTTGGCAGGTTTGCCCTTTACTGTGCCAGCCCAAACCGTCAATCGTTTATGTGCTTCGGGGATGTCAGCGGTGATTGATGCTTCCAGAAGTATTCAAGTAGGTGATGCCGAAATTATGATTGCTGGAGGGATGGAACACATGACTCGTGGCCCTTGGGTGATTTCTAAAACCTCAAAACCTTTTGGCAACGATGCTCAAATGTTTGATTCAAGTTTCGGTTGGCGTTTTATCAATCCTAAAATGCAAGCCATGTACGGCACGGATGCGATGGGAATGACGGCGGAAAATTTGATAGAAATTTATAAAATCAGCCGTGAAGACCAAGACCTTTTTGCCTATCGTTCGCATCAAAAAGCTTATAAAGCCCAACTTTCTGGACGATTGGCAGAAGAAATTGTAGGTGTAGAAATTACGGTTAAAAAGGGTGAAACCAAACTTTTTGATAGCGATGAATTCATCAAACCACAGTCAACACTTGAGAAATTAGCGACCTTGAAACCTGCTTTCAAAAAAGACGGTGGAAGTGTTACCGCTGGAAATGCCGCAGGTTTAAATGATGGTTCGGCTGCGATGTTTTTAGCTTCCGAATCTGCCATTAATTTATACGGATTAACTCCAAAAGCAAGAATTGTCGCTTCGGCAATCGTGGGCGTTGAACCTCGTATTATGGGAATTGGGCCAGTGACGGCAACGCAAAAAGCCTTGAAAAAAGCAGGTTTGACCTTAAACGACATTGATGTTATCGAACTCAACGAAGCTTTTGCTGCACAGTCTTTGGCTTGTACCCGAGCATTAGGCATTGCCGACGACGACGAAAGAATAAATCCAAATGGCGGAGCAATTGCTTTGGGGCATCCGCTTGGGATGTCAGGTACAAGAATTACGTATTCTGCGGCTTTAGAATTACAGAAACAAAACAAGCGTTATGCCCTTGCTACCATGTGTATCGGTGTGGGAATGGGTTATGCGGTGATTATTGAACGAGTTTAATGATGTAGAAATCATGACAAACAAAATAGTAAAAAATGCCCAAGAGGCGGTGAAAGATATTCCAAACAATGCCGTGCTGATGCTTGGCGGTTTTGGACTTTGCGGTATTCCCGAAAATAGTATTGATGCCTTGATTCAGCGAGCAATTACGGGGCTTACCTGTATTTCTAATAATGCTGGGGTTGATGATTTTGGCATTGGTTTAATGCTGAAAAGTCGCCAAGTAAAGAAAATGATTTCTTCTTATGTGGGTGAAAACAAGGAGTTTGAACGACAATTATTGTCTGGAGAACTCGAAGTAGAACTGATTCCACAAGGTACTTTGGCCGAAAGAGTAAGAGCAGGCGGTGCTGGGATTCCTGCCTTTTTTACCCCTGCTGGCGTAGGTACAGAAGTGGCAGAAGGCAAAGAAGTACGAGAATTTAATGGTAAAAAATACTTGTTGGAATCGTGGCTCAGGGCCGATTTTGCTATTGTAAAAGCTTGGAAAGGCGATACCGCAGGGAATTTAATATTCAAAGGGACGGCAAGAAATTTCAACCCGATGATGGCGGCGGCTGGGACAATTACCATTGCCGAAGTTGAAGAATTAGTTCCAGCAGGTACTTTAGACCCCAACGAAATCCATACGCCCGGTATTTATGTACAGCGAATTTTTCAAGGAGAAAATTACCAGAAAAGAATAGAACAACGCACAATAAGTATTCCGACAAGTACAGCCAAAGAAGAAAAAACAACAGCGGTTTCCACAGCAAAAGGCTTGGATAAAAATCAAATTGCCAAAAGAATTGCTCATGAAATCAAAGATGGCGATTATGTAAACTTGGGAATCGGGATTCCTACGTTGGTTGCCAATTATATTCCTGAAAATATCAGCGTAGTGTTGCAGTCGGAAAATGGTTTGTTGGGGATTGGTCCATTCCCAACGGAAGAAGCAATCGACCCCGATTTAATCAATGCAGGCAAGCAAACCATTACGATGCAAGCAGGTTCTTCGCTCTTTAGTTCTGCCGAAAGTTTTGCTATGATACGAGGCGAACACGTGGACTTGACGATTTTGGGAGCAATGGAAGTTTCAGAAAATGGCGACATTGCCAACTGGAAAATTCCTAACAAAATGGTAAAAGGCATGGGCGGTGCAATGGACTTGGTGGCTTCTGCCAAAAATATCATCGTAGCGATGCAACACGTGAGTAAAGATGGTAAATCAAAACTATTAAGTAACTGTACTTTACCCATTACGGGCATCCACTGTGTAAAGAAAATTGTCACCGAATTAGCGGTTTTGGAAGTATTAGCCGAAGGCGGTTTTAAATTGTTAGAAATCGCCCCCAACGTGAGTATCGACGAAGTAAAAGCTGCCACAGCAGGTAAATTAATTATTGAAGGTGATATTCCAGTGATTGATGTGTAAGCTTTCTTTAGACCTGTAAGGTTTTAAAAACCTTACAGGTCTTTTTCCTATCATTTTACTCCTGCAACCTGCAGGAAAGAATTTCAGCCTATCATTTTACTCCTGCAACGTGCAGGAAGGAATTTCAACCTATCATTTTACTCCTGCAACGTGCAGGAAGGTTTCAGCACACAATGTTTTGCTCCTGCAACGTGCAGGAGGGTTTCAGCACACAATGTTTTGTTCCTGCAAATGGCAGGAAGCTTTCACAAAAACTCATGGCATGACTTTCAGTAAGTTTTGAGAAGAAGTGAGTTTCTCTTAGTCATACCATGAGTGAGCCGAGCAGTAAAATACCGTTTGATAAGTTTTTGAGCAGAAAGTGGGGGTTGATTTTTTATGTTGAAGGTTAATTTGATACTTTAGGGAAATGGAAAGTTTAGTCGTTTACAATGACACAAAAAGAACGATTAAACATTCACATATCTCTAATATATAAATTGAAAATGACACTAACTGAATTACTTGAGGCAATCCGTGACTATTACTTAACAAGATTTAAAAATGAAATTGATGAGCAAATAGCAAATGGTTTTGAAGCGATAATTGAGCCTGAATTATTAGACAAATCAGGAGAACAAGTTACCGAAGGTTTTTTCGATACTCCCTATCGCAATGACCTAATTTTATTGAAGGAAGATGAGCCAATTAAATCAATTATGGTGGATACAGCATCTAAACTAAGTTTTGAGCCTATTACTTTGGAATGGTCTGATACTTTAACAGTAACAATTGAGCCTTTTCAATGGAATGCCTTGACAATTGAGTTTGAGAATAATCACCTGAATTTAGATTGGACACCCATTAAAAACTGGTTTATGGATTCATTTGAAGAAAAGACTAAGGAGGAAGACTTTAGTTTGGTTGTTCATTACATTTCAGACCCCTATCAATTGAATGGCTTACAGTTGGTTGACATAGATTTAGGTTCGGGAACAATTGAAGACTTTGAGAATTTATTAGATTCATTAGATGAAATGAATTTGACCACTGTGACACTGAAATAAAAACTCAAAAACAAATCATGTCTTTCAAAAAACTTTGGACGAAACTCTTTACTCGAAACGACGTTTTTGACGAAATCGCCTTGCATTCTGCGGGTGCTATCATTCGTCATAGAAATCCATTTGAGAATATTGAAGTACCAAGAAATGAGGATGATTTGACAGAAGAATTTATTGAAAAATGGGTTGTTCCTTTTTATTCGGTCAGTCTATCAAATGCAAACGACATAACTATCGAGACTTTTGCTGAAACGGCAGTAGCTATGAGTCCAGATATTGTTCTAAAACTATTAGGTGACTTTGACTGGCGGACACGAATTACAGGGGCATACTTTTCAGCCATCAATAACTACCATGAGTTTGAAGATATTATTGGCAAGCATTTGCTAAAAAGTGAAGTTTGTTACGCTGGTACAGGTTATTGTTTAGCACTGGCAACATTTGGGACTGATAATGCCAAGCAATATTTAGTTCGTTATCTTGACTATTATCTGGGTAGAAAAGATTTATGGTTTGACCAAGCAGACGCTTTTTGTGCTTTAGCATATCTTGACAAATCCCAAGCAGACAAGCTAATAAAAAAATGGAACAGCTTTGTAGCAAACAAACAAAATTGGAATTTAGAAAATCATATAAAACAACTCTCCAATAGTTTACAGGCTCTTGACCAAATAAGAGAAATTAAAACCTTATATCTTGAGTGAGTTATTACTAATTAAAGTAAGAAATTACCGAATAATAAATACTTAGTAGAAAGCTATTTTTAGAGTTTTATATTAAAATTTAATATGATACTTTAGGGAATTGAAAATCATATTTAGTTCAACAATACAAAAGTGCTAAAAAATACTAGCAAGTTAACAACTAGAAAATTAACATATACAATATTTAAAATGAGTAATGAATCAAAAAATAGTCGTAATATCCCACTGCCTATACAAAGAGAAGTTAGGCAACGGTGTGGATTTGGTTGTGTGATTTGTGGCTTACCTTTGTATGAGTATGAACATATGGAAGGTTGGTCTAACGTCAAAAGACACGTTGCTGATGAAATAACCTTATTATGTGACCAGCATCACAGAGAAAAAACGGGTGGACTTTTGCCAATTGAAGAGGTTAGAAACGCCAATAAAAATCCTTATAATTTCAGAAATAATACTTCGAAACCATATACTCTTCATTACAGTGGTAAAAAACCCAAGGCTAAAATAGGACAATTATTAATAGAGACTAATGATAATGGATATGGGACTCAGTTTATTCCATTATTGATAGACTTAATTCCAATAATTGGATTTATCTTGACAGAGGGACATTTTTTACTTAATCTTGTTATATTTGATGAATACAATCATGTTGTGTTAAATGTAGTTAATAATCAATTAGTTTACAGGGCAGATTTGTACGATATACAGTTAGTTGGCAGAAAGTTGACTATTCGTAAAGAACAAAGGAATATACTTCTAGAAATTATTTTTGATACTCCAGATATGATTATTATAAGTAAGGCAAATTTATATGTGAATGGACTTCATTTGAAAATTGACGAAGAAAAAATTGTTATAAATAACAATGAAATATTTTCTTTCCATAATTCTAGGATCTTAGCTCCCGTTGGGATTTCAATTGGAGAATATAGAGGCCAAGAAGCTGCTATAGGTATTGAAAAAATAGATAGATATAAAAATAAATAATGCCCATTGCTAACTATATGTTTATAATATTGTGGTTAGAGGATTGCATTCAACTATACCCCCCCCTTGCTATTCAAAGTCCTCTTTCGACTTTGAACGATAAATAAAATGCAGACTTTGTCTGCAAACATTCCGAAAATTAATAACGTCCATATCTGTAAAAAAACATTTCTAAGCAAAAATCAAAGTCCCGATAGGGACAATATATTGGTAGAAAAAGCAAAAGACCCTTTTCCAAGCATAGTTCCGTAGGAACGAAATATACCGTTCCTACGGAACTATGTTTATCTTTGATAAGAATAATTCTACCGATATTTTACTCCTACGGAGTATTTTATTGTCGTCTCACTATTCAAAGTTGAAGGAAGGCTTTGAACAATAAATCATTAAAACATTATTATGAATGACAAAGGCACGCTAATAATTTATACAGACGAAACTTTTAGCGTTGGTCAAGATACTTTTATTGACAGCGTTGCAGATAACGGGAATGTCGTTGTTTTTGAAGATAATGAAGAAACAGGTTATTTTTATGCAGTTGAAAGAACTGATGGTATTGGTATTTTAGACTCACTCCATATTTATGATGTTGCAAATGTTATAGACAATAACAAGCCATCTAATATTAGAATTTTATGGACAAAAGATGAAATGAAAGCTGTGTTATCAATTAACAATTATTATCATGCCATTTTTGACTTCAAAGATAGAGCTGGTTATTGTAGAAATGGATTTCCCCATACACAAGGTAATTGGGCATTAATCAATGATAGGCTTTTAACAGAAGAATTAATTGAAAAATTTGCCAAAGAATAAAAAGGCTCAATCTGTAAACATACAGACTAATTTTGCAAATATCCAGTACTCCAATGAAATTAAACTTATATCAAATAGACGCTTTTACCGATAAGGTTTTTGGTGGAAATCCTGCTTGTGTTGTGCCATTAGATACTTGGCTTCCTGATGAAATTTTATTGAAAATTACCCAAGAAAATGCAGTTGCCGAAACTGCTTTTTTTGTAAATAAAGGTGACAAAATTCATTTGCGTTGGTTTACGCCTGAAATTGAAATGGATTTGTGCGGACACGCTACTTTGGCAACGGCTCATTGCTTAAAAACGCTACTGAATTACCCAAACGATACGTTCGTTTTTGATACGCTAAGTGGCGACTTAACGGTAAAAGTTGATAGGGATTATTACCAAATGAACTTTCCTTCAAGAATGCCCGAGAAAGCCGACTTACCAGCCATCATCGAACAGTCTTTGAATATCAAACCTAAAGAAGTGTTAAAAGCAAGAGATTATCTTTTGGTTTATGGTACTGAAACTGAAGTAAAGAATATTCAAATCAACAGACAGCTTTTTGACCAAATCAACCTTGACCCCGGTGGCGTAATTGTTACGGCTGTTGGAGACGATTGTGATTTTGTTTCAAGGTTTTTTACGCCTCAAGCATCCATTCTTGAAGACCCCGTTACAGGTTCAGCACATTGTTCATTAGTTCCATTTTGGGCAAGCAGACTCAATAAAAAAGTATTCACAGCCCAACAAGTTTCTGAAAGAGTCGGGAAACTATTTTGCGAATTGATTGATGATAGAGTACTCATCAGTGGTCAAGCCAAAACGTATTCAATTGGTACTTTATGGACGGAATAGGGTTGATGAGGTTTTCTATTTTTTGAACTAATGAGACAACTCCAACATTATCAAATTTTAAGTAAAAGGACGTTATTAGTTAACTGTATATCTGTTATCTGTATTTAATTTAAAATCAGATAGTTAATACTATATTCAAACATAAATTTATTGTCAATTTAATTTGTCCTTTTACTTATATGTAAATAAAAGCGATTTCTCAATGGGCAGTTTGTACACCACCCATTGCGAAATCGCTTACAATTCTTTCAACTTAATATTTCTAAAAGCCACTCCTTTCGACCATTCTTGCAAGGCAATTCTACCAGCAGTATTTTTTCCAAACATCGGAAAATTCTTAAAATAGGTATTTTTGACCATGTTTTTCCAAGTTTCTGTGGTTAAATCTTGTTCGGCTGTTAATACGCCATTCAAATAAAATTCAATTTTCCCCTTGTTTTGTTTGATATTCGATTCGTTCCATTCGCCAAATGGTTTGAGTTTCGCCATATTCTTTTGGGGGGCAAAACTATACAAACAAGCAGACCATTTAGTAGAATCTTTTAGATAATCTGCACCAATATTTTCGTGTTCGAGTAGCTGATATTCTGGTCCAGAAGCCCAAGCCGTCGGAATTGTATCTTGCTCAATTACATTGATAAAAACGCCGCTATTCCCCGCTTTTGAGATTTTCCATTCAAATTTTAAATCAAAATTTTGATACACTTTGTCTGAGACCAAATCGCCATGCAGTAAGTTTATCGAATCTGGAATACACATTAATTCTTCGTTTTTCACCATCCAAGTCGATGGTGCTTTTGCTTGGTTGTATAAATGCCAACCGTTTGTGGTTTTTCCATCAAAAAGCAAAGTCCAACCCTCTTCTTTTTCTTGGTCACTTAATTCATTATTAACAACCTTTTTTTCAGAACATGAACCTAAAAGTGTAATGATTAAACCAAAGGAAAGCAAGGAAGTGATTGTCTTTTTCATAAAGCTGTATTTTGATTGTTTAAGAATATTTTTCATTCAAAAATACAAATAACGTTCTAGCATTATGACCCGTTTAGTTATGACAAGACGTTTGAAACTGAAATGATTGAAAAGTTAAAGCCACAGGCTGGAACCAGCAAGTGAATTTGCCTGAAAATATATAACTTCAAGGTTCAAAAGCGAATGTTTCAAAAAATAAGTATATTTCTACCCTAAGAAACAATTGTACAAATCATCAATTTCCAATCTTAAAACGAAAACAAAATATGTTTGAAAAAAAGGATTACTCTAAACTGACTCTTGAAGAGTTATTGATTGAAGAAAAAAAGATTAAAAAAAATGAAACCCTCTCGGCAGGCTTAATAGGATTTTTAATTGGCGTAATGGTTTTCGGACTTGTAAAAAATGGTTTTGGATTCCTCTATCTTGCGATTCCAATATTTTTGATAGCTGGAATTTATAAGAATTCACAGATTCAGAAACAAAATCTTAAAGAAATTCAGGCAGAAATCAGCAACAAAAATGGAGGAACAGATAAATAAACCCTTGTAAACATGAGTCATCCCGAATTATAAAATCATAAAAAAAGCGGTCGAAAAACTAATTTCGACCGCTTTTTTATGATTGATGGGCAATGAATTCCTACTGTTTGAGCGAAGCGAGTTTAGGAATTCTTGATTTTTTTGTTACTTTTTGTATCAAGACAAAAAGTAAGGACGAGAATAAATCCAAAAAATATTGAAATCTCTTAAAACTTGCATTTTCAAGAGAAAATTCGGGATGACTCATGTTACTACTCCATCAGCACCACATCACTTTCCCTAGAAACTGGCAAAACCGTTAGTTTTTCTATCTTTCCATTTTTCACGATACCTTCAATCGTTGTGTTGTAAGGTGCATGTAATTTGAATTGAGCGTTCCAATCTTTTGGCCAAGCAGGCAATAAATAGACTTTTTTACCATCTACTTGCATCAACATTTCTTGCAAGCCAATCATTGCCGAACCGCCCCAATTATGGTCGGGTGTCCAATCGAAAGCTGGCCCCCAAAAAGTAGGAAAACGATGATTAGCATCTTTGAATTTTTCTCTGGTAAGCTCTTGAGCTTCTTCTTTCAAGCCTAAACGTGCGGTAAAAATACTGTGTTGTCGCCAACCGATATGGGTTCGATATTTCTGCACGTGTGGGTCTAAACGATAAGTATTGATAGCCGTTTCAAGATTCGGTTTCCCAAGTCCATAAAGTCCCCAAGGATACACAGGATACAATTGTGGTGCTTCCGAATTCTGGATTCTTGCCCAAGTTTGCGCTGGTGCTAGCGTTTTATTTCCATCTATTTCCTGCAAAGGAATCGGCGGAATACGTTTTAACATCACCGTCCATTTTTCTTTACGAGTACTGTCAAGGTATTTTTCAGGAAGTTCGATTACTCTTGATAATATTACTTTTAATGCTGAAATCACTGTCGTAGAATTATAAGTCATCTTATAACTTTCTGCCGCAGAACTTGGGTAAAAAATGTATTGCCCTTGTTCATCAAAGGTTTTTGAACCACGTTTTTTGGCTAATTGCTGATAATGTTCATCATAAAAAGTGAGGCAACTTTCTATAAAAGGCATATATTCCGAAATATCTCTGCCTTCATATCGCTCAGTTTCTAGCATCATCAAACAGAATTCAAAAACGGTTTCCCATTGATATTCCAACCAAGCGTTATACTCCATTCCTGCGTCGTAGCCTTCTGGTCGCTTTAAACCATATTCAAAAATATTCGGCAAACCAAAATTTTCAATTTGTTCAGTAAAACAAGCTCCTGCATGATTCCAATAGACTTTACTTCTTAATTCTGCATTTTTCAGCGAACGTAAGTAAAAATCAAATTGAGGTTTTAGCATATCAAAATCTCCATTTTTAAACATCGGAAAATAAACCAAACGCTGGTTTTGTGCCGTCATCGTTCCGCCACCCCAAAGTCTGAAATCTACCGAAAAAGGATAAATTTTATCGACATGGACAGGATCAAAAGTAAATAATCCACCATTGAATTTAGTAGGCCATTTTCCGTAGGCATTGCAAGCCAACTGATAACGGAAAAGTTGATAATTACGTGAAATCTTACTGTCTTTCCCTTCTATGTAGATATAGCTTCTATTCCAGAAATTTTTCCACCAAGTAGCGGTTTGCTGAAAAGCTTCTTTTTTATGATTTTCTGCTTCGGTTACAATATTGTTTAATCCTTTTTGCCATTCTTCAAAAGTTTCGGTTTGCCCAACGTGCAAAGCAATATCAATTTGTTGTGAACGACTGGCTTTAATACTTTCGAGCGACCAAGCTTTAAAATCAGTATCTACATATTTTCCGAAAGAATTACCTGCAACTTTTAGGTTTTTTCCTGTGATGATTCCGCCAAAAGTATTGTTTTTGATGGGATTATAAAGCTGATCTTTCACAGAATTCATGCCTTCCATTTTTACGGTATAATCAAAAACGTTTTCTACATCACTTCGATTCCTGTGGTAAAAGAGAATGTTATTTCCCTGAAAATCAATATTATCTTTAAAAGTTTTTACTTCAAATTTCTGTTTTACTTTGTAAGAATTAGCTCTTAATTCTTTTGCATCCGTGATAAGATGGTCTTCTTTTCGCCAAGATTCGAAGGAAGTTTTTAGCGTAATGGCTTTATCACTTTGTAAATCAAGATGAACAACTGGACGAAAAACATCTACCCAAATTTTCAATTTCGTTTTCCCTGCCGAAATACTTACAAAACCTTCTTCTAAATGTAATTCTTGTTTAAAATCAGAAGTGTTAAAAGGATTGGAAGATAATTGAAGACGAACACGACCAAGCTTGAGAAAAGCATTATTTTCATCAAAAGTACCGCTTCGGGAAAGGTAGAAAAGTACATCGCCGTTTTCAACCCAAACGTTCAACCCAATATCACCACCGCCACAAGGCATTGATTCAGACGAGTTTTTACTCTGGCTATTCCAAACGACATTGTAATCACTTATTGATTTATTTTGTGCTTTTAGGCTCAAAAACAAACCTGTAAAAACGATTGAAAGAATATATTTTCTCATTTTAAAATGCTACGATTTTATACTCTTGTTAATTTCACAGGTGCTGTGTGATTGGCATTCCATTGGCAGATATAAAGATTCTTGTCTTCATCCACACAAACATCATGTCCGTGTTGAAAAATAGGATTTGTCGCTTGTAAAGTAGTTTGCAAAATTCCATTTTTATAAGTCGGCGCCGTTCCTCCCGGACTAGAAACTACTTTATTATTTTTATCCAAAATGGTTACAAAACCAGAATCGCCTCCTAATTTTTGTCCGTTCGCATCTTTCGACCAACATACTCCAGCATAAATATTTTCAGCATCAAGTACGGGGCGACAAACGTACATTCCTGGCAAATCTACTCTTTTGATAAACTTTCCATCTAAAGTGAAGAATTTAAAGCAATTTTCATCACGAGAAGTACAAATCAATACTGGATTGTTTTTATCTCGCAAATCAATCGCTACGCCGTGAGCATTGTACAAATTGTGCTCTTTGTTGGCATTATGCTGTCCGCCAAAATGGCGAATATATTGCCCTTTACTATTGTATTGAATGATGTAATCAGAGCCATAACCATCAGCCACATAAATATCTCCGTTGGGTGCAACGGCTGTTTCGGTTGGCATAAATGGCTCATTATCTTTATAAATACCAATGGTGCGTGGGTGACCGATTGTAAAAATTACTCTTCCATTCAAATCAGTTTTTAATACTTGTCCCGCTTGAGGATTCCATTTCCCAGTTTTATCTTGATACCAACCGCAATCTACAATCAATAAAAAATCTTCTCCACCTTCCTTTGTCAATGTCAAACCATGACCACCTGGAAAAGCTGTTCCCCAAAAATCAAGCAGTTTCCCCGATTTATCAAAAATTAAAATATTGTTTCTGACATTATCGCCCAACATAATCAACCGTCCTTTACTGTCTTGCACCATTTCATGGCAATTGAAAATTGGATTTGAATTCGCACTGATTTTTGCCCAATTTTTATCTACTTTATATTTAAAATCTCCGTGACCAATGATTAATTCTTCAGCTTTTTTACCTTGATGCAAGATAGAAAAGCCAAAGCTTGAACTCGATAAAGTAGTAGCCGTAGCGAGCGTTGTATTTTTAATAAAATTTCTTCTAGTTGTCATAGTTGTTAGGTTTTGATTTATTGAAATTAAGCTAAAATATCCTTCACCACTTTGCCATGCACATCGGTCAAACGGAATCTTCTTCCTTGGAATTTATAGGTCAGACGTTCGTGGTCAACGCCCATCAAGTGCATTAAAGTAGCTTGAAAATCATGCACATGAACGGGATCTTTTACAATATTATAGCTAAAATCATCCGTTTCACCGTAACTCAGCCCAGCTTTTACGCCAGCACCAGCCATCCACATGGTAAAGCATCTTGGGTGATGGTCACGACCATAATCATTCGCACTAAGTTTTCCTTGCGAATAAACCGTTCTGCCAAATTCACCGCCCCAAATCACCAAAGTATCTTCTAGCATTCCTCTTCTTTTCAAATCTTTGATAAGTGCTGCTGTGGCTTGGTCGGTGCTTTTACACTGTTGGGCAATTCCTTGTGGAAGTCCGCCGTGTTGGTCCCAACCTTGATGATATAATTGTACAAATTTTACATCTTTCTCCAATAACTTTCTTGCTAAAAGGCAATTCGCCGCATACGTTCCCGCATCACGACTATCGGCTCCATACAAATCAAATACTTCGTCTGGTTCATCGGCTGTACTCATTACTTCTGGCACAGAAGTTTGCATACGATATGCCATTTCGTACTGTGCAATTCTGGCTTCTACTTCTGGATCAGCATAAGTATCATTTTGTAGTTTATTGAGTTTCGATAAATAATCCAACATTTCTTTACGGTCTTTCCCGTCATAACCTTCGGGGTCATTTAAAAACAAAACAGGATCTTTGCCCGACCTAAACTGAACACCTTGATGCTTGGAAGGCAAAAAGCCATTTCCCCACAAACGTGCATAAAGAGGCTGGTCTTTTTGTCCATTTTTTGAAACTAAAACGATAAAAGTTGGTAAATTCTGATTATCAGAACCCAAACCATAACTCACCCAAGAACCGATTGACGGTCGCCCAGGAAGTTGATTTCCTGTCTGAAAAAAAGTAATGGCAGGGTCATGATTAATGGCTTCTGAATGAATAGATTTTATGATACACAATTCATCTACTACTTCGGCAGTATGCGGTAACAATTCACTAATCCAAGTTTGGTTTTGCCCGTGTTGATTGAATTTAAAAGCAGAAGGTACCATCGGCAAAGCACTTTGATTGGCACTCATACCTGTCAATCTTTGTCCTTTTCTAACAGAATCTGGTAAATTTTGTCCTGCTAAACTGATAAGTTTAGGCTTGTAATCAAAAGTTTCAAACTGCGAAGGTCCACCACTCATAAACAAATAAACCACCCTTTTGGCTTTTGGGGCAATGTGAGGCAAAGCTTTTAGAATTTCTTCTTCGAGATTAGGAGTACTTTCTTGAACAATCTTTTTAGGTGCATCGAAAAAGCCCGATACACCAGTCAGCAATGAGCCAACTGCCAAAGAACCTAAACCCAAAGAGGTTTTAGTCAGGAAATTTCTTCTGTCTAATTTATTATGCAAATGGTTGAATTCGGGCGTGTGAAGCCTAAATTCTTCGTCATGATGATGTGCCATTTTCTATCTTTTGGTTAAAGTAGCATCAGAATTTAAAATTGTATTCGCCACCACAGCATTGGCTGCAATCAAAGAAGTATCCATTTTTTTATCTACTTGATATTGCCCAGCTCTTAAAATGCCTTTTGCTTTTTGTGGATATTTTAGAAATTTTGCTAACGATATTTGTTGAAGTTGTACCAATAATGTTACTTCTTTATTTTGTGGTATTCTTCCCGTTAGCTTTCTATAAGTATCTATAATTGCTTTTTTTACATCTGGAATTCTTGCCATTTGCTCGCCCATTACTTTACTTGCTTCCACAAAAGTTGGATCGTTTAAGGTTACTAAAGCTTGCAATGGTGTATTTGTTTTTTGTCGCCTCACTACACAGAAACTTCTTGAAGTTGCATCAAAAGTTGCTAAAGTAGGATTCGGAACGGCTCTTTTTACAACAACGTATAAACTTCTACGATAGACCGATTTCCCAGAATCTGGCTTATAAGTAGTGTTATTAATTTCCCAAAGTCCTTCTGGTTGGTAAGGTTTTACACTTTTCCCACCAATCGTAGGATTCAGCAATCCGCTTGCCATGAGTGCATTATCACGAATCATTTCTGCCGTCATTCTGTTGACTGGTCCATGTGCCAATAAACGATTTTCAGGGTCTTTTTCTCTGGCTTCTTTCGTCGCACGAGAATCTTGTCTATAAGTAGCCGACATTACGATTAATTTATTGAGCTTTTTAACATCCCAACCCGATTCTCTGAAAGTAATCGCCAGCCAATCTAACAATTTTGGATGCGTTGGCATTTCTCCTTGATTTCCAAAATCTTCCGTTGTTTTTACTAAACCAACACCAAAGAAATTTTGCCAAAAACGATTGACTGCTACTCTAGCCGTCAGCGGATGGTCTTCATGAGTAAGCCACTGAGCTAAGCCAAAACGATTTTTAGGTAAATTTTCTGGATAACTTAAAATAGATTCTGGTGTATTCGGAAATACTTCTTCGCCAAAAGCATCATAATTTCCACGAAGTAAAATATGTGCTTTTTTAGGTTTTGGCATTTCTTGCATCACCATTAACTCTTCAATTTTTTCGGTTGAATCTGCCAAAGTAGTCCGCAATTGTGTTAATACTTTTCTTGAATTCTGTAAAGCTGGCGAAACAGCTGATAAGTAATATTGCTTCAAAGCTGCTACTTCTTGTACCGAAAGCTGATTGCTATTTTTATTGGCTAAACTCGACCAATTAGCTTTTCGAGCCAATATTTTTAATTCATAAGGACTCAGCACTCGATTATAGACAGAAATATCATCCACTTTTCCATTTTTGAAACCTAAACCACGCCACCAAGCACCAATTTGCAAACCCGGTTGTACGTCAAAACCAAACAAAATATCTTTGGTCAATTGGTCTGTCGTGGTTTCCATTGCCATTTCTTCACCGTTTTGATACAACCTAAAGCCATTTGCTTTAGACGAACCATCATAAGTAATCGTCAATTGAATCCATTGATTACGAATAACTGGCTGTTTTGAAATTTTTGTAATGGCGTTTGATGGAGCAGTGTGTGCCATGTTTATTTCTAAACGATTGTTTTTCAAGTACAAATGGTAGCCTCTGAAATTATACAATCGCTCTGCTTGACTTTTGTGTAGAATTACTCCTTCTTTCAAATCTTTAGGAATATTTACCCAAATACCAACTGAAAATGCTTGAGATTTTCTGAAAACACCTACTTGGTTTAAATCCAAAAAAACATCGCCATTCATCAGCATTGATTTTCTGCTCGCAGTGTTTTCAAAAACAGGTTTATCGCCCAATTGCCCCGATTCTCTTTTCATCACACCTACTTGTTTTGGGTTCGCTGAATTTTTCAAAGAACCATCGTCAAAAGTAAAAAATGCCTGTAAACCAGCCTTTGGAAGACTTTCTTTCGCAAGATTTTGATAGCTTTTATTGGCGAGCCATTGCTGAAAATTAGGATTTTCTTGAGTAACTGTTTGAGCAATTACTTTTTCTTGTTGGGCAATTTTGGTATTGATAAAATGAAGTATTTGTTCCTGTTGCTTGCTTGGCAACATCATTGTTGGTGTAGGCAAAGCATCATCCCAAGAGATTTGTCCAGCTTCTTTTACATTGTTAAAAAAGCTGAATAATTGATAATAATTTTTCTGTGAAATGGGGTCATACTTATGGTCATGGCATTTGGCACAGCCTACCGAAAGTCCTAAAAAAGCATCGCCAAAGGTATTGGTTCTATCAATTACATACTCGGTTTGAAATTCTTCTTCCACAATTCCACCTTCCATATTTTGCTGATGATTTCGGTTAAATGCCGTGGCAATCATCATTTCTTTGGTTGGTTTTGGCATCAAATCGCCAGCCAATTGCCAATGAACAAATTTGTCGTAAGGCAAATTTTTATTGAAAGCATTAATGACAAAATCACGGTAAGGCGACATATCTCGCAATCTATCTACCGTATAACCGTGTGAATCTGCAAAACGAGCTAAATCTAGCCAATCTACAGCCATTTTTTCACCATAATGCGGTGAATTCAGTAATCTGTTTACCTGTTTTTCGTAAGCATTTGGAGTATTATCTTTTAAAAAAGCGTCTATTTCTTGAACTGTTGGCGGTAATCCTGTTAAATCAAGCGATAAACGACGCAATAAAATTTCTTTGGGAGCTTCTTTTGAAGGGACTAATTTTTCTTGACTCAATTTCTCCTGAATAAAATTATCAATCGGATTATTGATCAATTCTTCATTTGCTACTTCAGGAACATCAGGCATTTCGGGCTTCACAAAAGCCCAATGTGGTTTATATTCAGCACCATTTTTAATCCATTGAATTAAAATTGCCTTTTCTTTGGCACTTAAACTTAAATGCGATTCAGGAGTAGGCATTACATAATTTGGGTCGTCGGAAATGATTCGATGAAAGAATTCACTATCAGCCAAATTGCCGGGATTGATGGCTACGTTATTTGGGTTTTCTGGTAAATCTCTATACGCAAATTCGGCTAAATCTAATCTTAACCCTGCTTTTTGTTTAGCCTTATCAGGCCCATGACAAGCAAAACACTTATCTGAAAGAATGGGTTTTACATGAATATTATAGTCCAATTCCTCAGGAATTTCTTTCATGGCGATTTCAACCTCTTCGGGTAATTTCGGCGAACAGGAAAGCAAAGTAAAACTTGCCAAGAAAATTAATATCAATAATAGTCGGTTCATTATCATAAAATTGAGCAAACAATCTTACAAATCTATAATACAATATATTATTAATATTATACAAAACTGACAAATGTTTTCACAAATCCGACTTTTATGAATATTTTTACAAAAAGAATTTAAGTTGATAAAATAAACAAAATGCTCAGGAAATCATTAAAAAATACATTTTCACTCTTAAATGCTGATTACGTAAAGTTGAACAAAACTTGGAATTTCAAACATGTAATTAGTCCATTTTATAGAATGTATTTGATAGATGAAGGCGAAGGTTTACTTTTTAATGCACAAGAAAGTCAAACTTTAGCACCCAATTTTTTGTATTTAGTCCCAAGTTTTACCATTTGCAATTATCAGTGTAATCATGCGTTGAGCCAATATTACATACAATTTTTTGAAGAATCTATTGATGGAAATGCCCTATTTTCGAATCATCGAAAGCTCTTCAAAGTACCTGCTGAAGCCCAAGATTTTACACATTTCAAAAGACTTTTGAACCTGAATAAAGGAAGAGGCTTGACACAATCTAACGACCCAAAAGTCTATGAGAAGTATCCAATTCTTCAAGAATTTAAACAGCAAAATGATACTTTAGATGCTTCTGCATTGATGGAAACACAAGGAATTATTATGCAATTACTCTCCCGATTTTTGGCGAAAGAGTATTTTGATACTGAAGAGAAAACAGTTATTCCATCCAAAATTTTAGAAACTATTAATTACATTCAGACTCATCTTGAAGAAAATTTAACGGTTGAACATTTAGCTGACCGTGCAAATTTGAGCCCAGATTATTTTTCAAGAATTTTCCATGAAAATACTGGAGAAAGACCGCTGAGTTACATACAATTCAAGCGTATTGAAAGAGCGCAATTATTGATGATTACATCTGATTTACCACTTCTGGAAATCGCCAGCAAAACAGGTTTTGAAAGTTTATCTTATTTTTCAAGAAGTTTCAAACAGGTAACTCAACAAACACCGAGTGAATATAAAAAGAATAATCGTGTGGTATAAATCGCTCTTCATCTCGTTCAAGACTGTGTCTTGGACATTTTTTATTCAGTTTCCAACTGAATAAAAGTTTAGCACAAGTAACGCTTTGCTTAACACTTGTGCTAGCAGGGGTGGTAAGGTATTAGATAAGGTTTTAAATAAAGCCGAAGGTATTGTTTATTTGAGAACTAACCCAAAAACTGGAGCAGAATATGTAGGACGAGCAAAAAGTGCTGCTCATTTTGAGGCTCGACAAGCCGCCCATGACACTAAATTAGGAGTGACACATAAATACAAAGTTATAGACAATGCAAAACCTGGGACTAAGTTAGATGTAGCAGAAGAATCAGCAATAAGAGCAAGAGGGGGAGCAAATAATAAATCAAATCCTAATGGTACGCTTGAAAATAAACGTTATCAAATGAATGAAGAACGTTACAGAGCAGCAGGTGGTAAAGTAGATAAACCAAATTAAAAAAATGGCAAAAAAGAAAAAGAAAGAGTGGAATTTTGGCGATGTGTTTTTAGTCCCATTGAAAAATGGGAAGTACGGAACAGGTCAAATATTAGATTTGCAAATGCCTAATGTTGTGCGAGTTGCACTATTTGATGAAGTTGTAAATAGTTTAGAAGAATTTAATATTGGGCAATCTTGTTCAATGTCAAATCTTATCTCACTGGTGGCTTCTAGTCGTGAACAGTTGGATTATGATGTTTGGCAGTTGATGGGAAATAAACGCATTGAAGTGCCCAAAAAAGACTTTCGCAATGAAGAGTTTAAACGCAAAAATTGGATAGGTGCAGAACATTATGATGCAGCATTATTAGAAGATTTTTTAAATTCATTCTATGCTCTATTGCCGTGGGATGACTGGTTTAACCCTAATTTTCTAGACGGATTTTTAGTAGATATTTCTAAAAAACCAACAAATTTAATATATAAAAAAGCTATCAAATGAGCAGGATTGTTAAGTTCTGATATTTAAAACATAGTTCCCCTCGCTTGGCGTAGTATTGTTTCCCCCTCGCTCGGCGTAGCGACCCACAAAAAACGATTTTTTTCGCCTTTGTTGGTGTTTTTTCACCAACAAATCGTGCGTAAGCAACACACCAATTATCCTTATGCTTGGCAAAAAGGGATATCATTTTATAAAGTGGTGGAGAGAAAGAGTTGCTTTATCATTGGAGTGTGTATAATTCCATAGTGTGAGTAGCATGGAGTCTGAGAAGAGAATACTCGGAAATGCAAAGGAGTTGTCATTTGAAATTGGGGATTAGGGAGGGAATTTTTATTAAAGACAATAAATCCCCAGCTCCTCGAAGTTTCCAACTTCGTGGTAAAAAAAAAGCAGTCTGAGACTGCAAAATGCACAGCTGTGTGTCTTGTCCTAAAATAAGTTGACAGTTTCGGTTAAGTTATCGAAATTAGTTATAAACTTTAAAGTAATGGGACAAAGAAGATTAAAAAGCGAAAAAATTGTCAATGAGTCATTTAAAC
>NZ_JAYGIL010000046.1:0-30899 GCF_034931025.1 Arcicella gelida
TTATTGTTGCTAAGTTATTTAAAGTTTTTTGTTGGGGCTTTGATTTTTTAAAAAATCAAAGCCCCAACAAAACTTACACAACTAAGGGGAGGGTGCCACCAGAACTGTGTTATGAGTTTTTTCATGTTGATATATTTAATTACATGCCATACTAGCTTGTGAATATTTTTAATTATTTCTCAAGTCAGGCTAATTTCCTAAAATATTAAATATTTTCTTTACTCTAACAATTTTCACTTCAATTACTTCAAAATCTCATCTTTTTGGTCAAGGTTTTTAAATTTAAAATTGCTTGGTACAAAATACTTTTTCATTTAAACCAAATACCTCTTTTTAAGGTTAAATTTGTGTCGAATTTTTCGCCACGAACTGCTTGGATTTTTAGGAATCGGGCGGTTCGTGGTTATTGTTGTTATTGAAGATAAGATTATGCTCGTAAAAGATTTCCTTACTCTGTATCGTGAAGACGGCTTTGTACAGACCATTGCCGAACAAATTAAAAAGCCCAATGAATATCCACATATCCAAATCAAAGGATTTATTGGTAGTCTGGATGCCGTTGTGGCTTCTGCTTTACACTTGCTTGACGAAAAACAATCGCACCTTTTTGTCCTTTCAGACCGTGAAGAAGCGGCTTACTTTATCAACGATTTGCAAAATTTAGTAGGCGAGGAGAGGGTGCTTTCTTTTCCAATGTCTTACAAAAGAGCTTATCAATATGAAGAAGTTGATAATGCCAATGTGCTGATGCGAGCTGAAGTATTAAACAAGCTCAACAACAGTTCAGAAGGTTTTTTGATTGTTACATATCCAGAAGCTCTTTCTGAAAAAGTAATTAACAAGCGTTCGCTTTCTAAAAATACTTTTACAATAAATGTCTCTGAAAAGTTAGATACAGCATTTTTGGGTGAAGTATTGGCAAGTTACGATTTCGAGAAAACTGATTTTGTTTACGAAGCTGGACAATATTCAATTCGTGGCGGAATTGTGGATGTGTTTAGTTATGCCAATGATTTGCCTTACAGAATAGATTTGTTTGGTGACGAAGTAGAAAGTATCAGAACTTTCGACCCAGAATCTCAACTTTCGGTAGAATCTATTTCCAGAATCAATATCATTCCCGACGTTCAAAGTCGTTTGATTCAAGAAACTCGTGAACCTTTCTTTAATTTTTTACCAGAAAATACTCGTTTGTGGTTCAAAGATGTAGAATTGACTTTGGAAATTATCGAGAAATCGTTCGAAAAAGTAGAAGCCAATTTCCAAGAAATCATTGCAAAAAGTGGCGGCATTAAAGTGATTTCTGAACCCAATCAATTATTTGAAACTCGCAGGAGTTTTCTGAATTTGATTAAGGAATTTGGAACGGTGGAATTTGGCAAAAGATTTTACTTCAAATCTGCTCATGAAAAGATTCAATACCAAGTAAAAGTACAGCCAACTTTCAATAAGGATTTTAAAAGATTGGCGGATAATCTTCGTGAAAATCAAGGTTTTCATTATACCAATATTATTTCTGCCGATTCGCCCAAACAGCTTGAACGTTTGGCGACTATTTTTGATGAAATTGATAGAAATGTTCGTTTTCAAGCCATGAATATTTCTTTGAGAGAAGGTTTTATCGACCAGCAAGCCAAAATTGTTTGTTATACTGACCATCAGATTTTCGACCGTTTTCATCGTTTTAGAGAAAAAAGTAAATACTCCAAATCAAAAGCCTTGACTTTGAAAGAACTGCGTTCTTTACAAGTTGGCGATTTTGTTACGCACGTTGATTATGGAATTGGTCGTTTTGCAGGTTTGGATAGAGTAATGGTTGGCGATGCCGAACAAGAAGCCATTCGTTTGATTTATAAAGACAATGACGTTTTGATGGTTTCCATTCATTCATTGCATAAAATTGCGAAGTATTCTGGTAAAGAAGGCGGACCTCCAATCATGTCTAAATTGGGTTCACCTGAATGGGAAAACCGAAAATCGAAAGTAAAGAAACAAGTAAAAGACATTGCCAAGGAATTGATTTCACTCTATGCCAAACGTAGAATGGCACCGGGTTTTGCTTTTTCTAAAGATACTTTTATGCAAGCTGAACTGGAATCGTCTTTCTTGTATGAAGATACGCCAGACCAAGCAAAGTCCACAGCCGATGTAAAAGCCGATATGGAAAAACCACATCCAATGGATAGATTAGTTTGTGGTGATGTGGGTTTTGGTAAAACCGAAGTAGCGATTCGAGCAGCATTTAAAGCCGTGGCAGATTCAAAACAAGTGGCGATTTTAGTGCCAACCACCGTTTTGGCAATGCAACATTTCAGAACTTTCCGTGACCGTCTTGAGAAATTTCCTTGTAGAGTAGAGTATATCAATCGTTTTAAATCGGATAAACAAATCAAAGAAACACTCAAAAGAGTGGCCTCTGGCGAAACCGATATTTTGATTGGCACGCACAGAATTGTAAACAAAGATGTGGTTTTCAAGAATTTAGGTTTGATGATTATTGATGAAGAACAAAAATTTGGCGTAAAAGTAAAAGACCGTTTGAAAGAAATGCGTGTAAATATTGATGCACTTACGCTTACGGCAACGCCAATTCCTAGAACACTTCATTTTTCTTTGATGGGAGCAAGAGATTTGTCTATCATCGCAACGCCTCCGCCAAACCGTCAGCCAGTTACAACCGAACTTCAGATTTTTAGCGAAACGCTTATTCGTGATGCCGTAAGTTATGAACTAAAAAGAGGCGGACAAGTTTACTTTGTGCATAACCGAGTAGGAGAGTTGGAATCTATCGCCAATCTAATTTTACGCATGGTGCCAGATGCCAAAGTGGGCGTAGCTCATGGACAAATGGATGGCGATAAGTTGGAAAAAGCCATGATGAATTTCATTGAAGGACATTACGATGTACTGGTTTCTACTAATATTATTGAAGCCGGTTTGGATATTCCGAATGCCAATACGATTTTGATTAATCATGCTAACCATTTTGGCTTATCAGATTTACATCAAATGCGTGGAAGAGTGGGACGTTCCAACAAAAAGGCATTCTGTTATTTATTGACGCCAGCACTTTCATTATTAACTTCGGAAGCCCGAAAAAGGCTAAGTGCTTTAGAAGAATTCTCTGATTTGGGCGATGGATTTAAAGTTGCCATGCGAGATTTGGATATTCGTGGAGCAGGAAATTTATTGGGTGCAGAGCAAAGTGGTTTTGTAAATGATTTGGGCTATGAATTGTATCACAAGATTTTGGATGAAGCTGTTCAAGAACTGAAAGAAAATGAATTCAGAGCTTTATTTGAAAAAGATTTAGCAGAAACTGCCGAAAAACTCAAGATTGATTGTCAGATAGAAACAGATTTACGAGTATTAATTCCAGAAAAATACATCAGCAGTATTTCTGAAAGGCTTTCGCTTTACACCCAACTTGATGACATGAAAACGGAAGAAGAATTGGTAAAATTCGAGAGTATGATTATTGACAGATTCGGACCGATTCCACCAGAAATGTCTGATATGATTGAAATTGTGCGGGTTCGCTGGATTGCAGAATCGTTAGGAATGGAAAAAATATTACTGAAAAATAATAATCTAAAGTGTTTCTTCGTTCCCTCTGAGAATGAAAAGTATTATAAATCAGCAGTTTTCGGCAAGGTTATTGAGTATGTAAAACAAAATTCACGAAAATGTTCGTTGAAAGAAGTAAAAGGAAAATTGATGTTGTACTTTGATAAAATTACTTCTATTGAAGAATTGAAGTGGATTTTGAAAGAAATAACAAAATTATAAAGCTTCCACAGTTCAGATTTTTACTTATTTATTCGTAATATTCCATTGATAATGATGAAGATTAAGAATCTTCTATCAGAAACCCTGTAGAATTTACACTCTTTAGCATAAATTTGTAGTCTTTTCTGTAAATTGCATTCTTCCTAATAAAGGAAAAAACAAGATTTTAAAATTATTCTTATTCACGACAATCAAATTAATTAACAGATGAAGTTGTCTCTCAAATCAATGACTATTCTTTTAGCAGGTCTTGCGATAGTAAGTTCTTGTAAACCGAAAAAGTCAACAAGTGTAAAAATAGGCAAAACAAGTACTGCTACTGGTATTGCTTATAATAAAAAAGGAGGTTTTCAGATTGATAAATCCTTCAAAGGTCAACCTACAGGTCCAAACTTAGTTTTTGTAGAAGGCGGACGTTTTACGATGGGAGCTTTGGAAGAAGACGTTGTCAATTCTAGAGATAACTTAGAAAGAACCGTTTCTGTGCAATCATTTTATATGGATGAAACTGAAATTGGAAACGTTCATTATTTGGAATATTTGAATTCTGTGATGAAAGATTCTTCACAAGAATTCTATGAATCCGCTTTACCTGATACTTTAGTTTGGAAAGATGAATTAGCTTTTAACGATTCTTATGTAGAACAATATTTACGTTATCCTGGCTTTAGAATGTATCCAGTTGTGGGTGTTTCTTGGGTACAAGCTTCTGATTACTGTACTTGGAGAACCGCTGCCGTTAACAACGACATCGCTATGAAAAGCCAGAAGAAAAAGAAAAAAGGTAAAAAAGGAGCTGAAAGTAGAACAGCACCAGTTTATTCTGCTGGTCAACGTTTAGCGATTGAATCTGGAAAAGTATTACCTGCTTATCGTCTTCCAACTGAAGCAGAATGGGAATACGCAGCAAAAGCAATGATTGGTACTCAGTATGAAGATGAAAATCAAACTAATCAAAGAATTTATCCTTGGGATGGTCCAAATATGCGTGCTTCGCAAGGCAAGAAAAAAGGCTCAATGTTAGCCAATTTCAAACGTGGACGTGGTGACTATGCTGGTATTGCAGGTAAATCAAATGATGGTGCAATCATTACGACTGAAGTTTATACTTATCCACCAAATGATTTTGGTTTGTACCAAATGGCTGGAAACGTAAATGAATGGGTTTATGACTTATATCGTCCTTTATCTTATGAAGATTTCAATGATTTGAACCCTATCCGTAGAAATGATTATTTAGATAACGCTAAAAACTACGATAGAAAAAATAATAACTCTTTAGTAGATAACAAATCAAGAGTTTACAAAGGTGGTTCATGGGCGGATGTAGCTTATTGGTTAGCACCAGGAACACGTAGATACATGGATCAAGATTCTGCTACTTCAACCATCGGTTTTAGATGTGCAATGATTAGAGCAGGAGCGAATAAATAACATCGTTACCCATTATAAAGGCGGCAGAATTTGATTCTGTCGCCTTTTTTTATGCCATGGCTAGAGTAAGTATGGAAATATCTTTTATCTCAAATGCTTGCAAGCTTAAAACGCAGGATTCTAGTGTTGCACCTGTCGTTAGTGTATCATCAACAACTACAATTTTCTTATTTCTTAAAAGTTCTGGATTCTTCACAATGAAAACCTTGTCCATATTTTGGTAACGCTCCAATCTTGATTTGTTGACCTGTGAACTTGTTTCGATTTCTCTGATTAAAATATCATTTCGCCACTCAATATTCAGACTTTCAGATAAACCTTTTGCAAAGCAATCTGATTGATTGTAACCTCTTACTGTTAACCTTTTTTGATGAAGTGGCACAGGAATAATCAAATCAAAAGCATCTGAAAAACCACTTTCTCTCAATTCTGCACCGTACCAACGCCCAAGCATTTCACCAACATCTTGATTGCCTTTGTATTTTAATTCGTGCATGAGTCGCTGTACTTTTCCACCTTTTACAAACTTCAAATAGCTCAAAGCATGTTTTAAATGTACTTCTCCAAAAAATTTATAGGCTAAAGAATTTTCGGTTTCAAGATGCAGATTCGTTTTGGGTAAATCGAATCTGCAATGCGTACAAATTAGTTCTTCATTGCGTTGAAGTGGCTCTAAACAAGCCGAACAGATTCTTGGAAAAATGAGGTCGATAAATGAGCTGAACATGATTTCTGGAATGTTGTTAAGGTTAGAAACTGATTACAATTTTTTCTTTGTATTTTGCATACAATTTAACATCAATCAAACAATAATCATGAGTTTAGTCGCAGAATTTAATGAGTATAGAAGCAAAATGAACGATAAAATTTTGTCTTCTGATAATAAAGTAATTAAAAGAATTTTCAATCTCGATACCAATACCTATGCCGAAGGAGCTTTGTCTGAAAAGACAAAAGAAATGATGGGTTTGTCTTGTTCAATGGTTTTGCGTTGTGACGATTGTATCAAATATCACCTCGGAAAATGTTTTGAATTAGGAGTGACCGATGCCGAAATGCAAGAGATTTTTTCTGTAGCTACTTTAATTGGCGGAACAATTGTTATTCCGCATTTGCGTAGAGCTGTTGAATATTGGGAAGAACTTCAAAGTGCTGAGTAGTGTTGCTTCAATAGGTCGGGGATAAATCCCCGACCTATTGAAGCAACAAAAAAATACATTTTTGGTCAACATCTAAATTTTCAAAAACACTCATTACTCATAGCTGTAAGCTTACAGCTAATTAAAAAATATGGAAATAGAGAATCTCGCCCAGCAATGGGATATTTTATTAGATAAATTAGAACAAGTTCTTGGGAAAAAACCTGCTGATTTGAATGCAGTACTTTTCTTAATTGGCGTTCAAGAATTAGGAAAAGGACATCAGTTTTTTACCAAAGAACAAAAGCAGGATTTAATGCACATTGCCATTTGTAAAGTACTTAGCTATAGCGGTATTTATGAATTGGAAGGTACAGATCAAGATGGTTGGCCACATTGGAAATTGATTCAACCTTTGCCTTTCGTGAATGTAATTGAACAAGAAAAATTATTGAAAGCTCAAGTTATAGAATATTTTGAAAGGGAAGTATTTGTATGAAAATCATCACTTATAACGTAAATGGCATTCGTGCTGCCATCAACAAAGGTTTTATTGATTGGCTCAAGGCGAGCAATCCTGACATGATTTGTCTGCAAGAAGTAAAAGCCGAAGAACATCAAATTGAGAAAGCAATTTTTGAAGATTTAGGTTATCATATTTTTTGGTATCCTGCTGAAAAAAAAGGCTATAGTGGTGTTGCCATTCTCACGAAAGTAAAACCAAACAACATTGATTTCGGCTGTGGATTACCGGAATACGACCGTGAGGGAAGAGTACTTCGTACAGACTTTGATACATTCTCTTTGATGTCTGTTTATATGCCTTCTGGTTCAAGTGGTGACGAACGACAAGGTTTTAAAATGCAATGGTTAGATTATTTTTATGGCTATTCAGATGAACTAAAAAAGTCGATTCCAAATTTGATTATTTCTGGAGATTATAATATTTGTCACCAACCAATTGATATTCATAATCCAAAATCGAATGCCAATAGTTCTGGTTTTTTACCTGAAGAAAGAGAGTGGGTAACGAAGTTTCTTGCGAGTGGTTTTGTAGATACTTTCAGGCATTTTAATACTGAGCCACATCAATATACTTGGTGGAGTTATAGAGCAGGGGCAAGGGGCAAAAACTTAGGCTGGCGTATTGATTATCATTGTGCTACAGAAAGAATGACTGATAGACTTGTTCGTTCTGCTATTTTACCAGAAGCTAAACACTCAGATCATTGCCCAGTTTTACTTGAAATTGCTGTGTAAGAATAATGGGCGAATCATAAATTTTTGAATTTGAAAGATTTATGATTCGCTTTTTTAATATATCTTTTCAATATATCTTTCAAAATTCTACATTTACAAGCTTCTTTTTCGTTAATAATTTGTTTCAACAATACTTGAATATCTTCGGGAATAAACCTTAACAATATGACTACTTCACCCATCGCAACATTACTTATGCGGATTGAAGAATACAAACGAAAGTATTATCTCAATCGACTCATCAAAGGCAGTATTTTCTCAGCGGCAGTTATCTTGTCCGCTTTTTTGGTTTTTAATGTCCTTGAGTATTTTGGTCATTTTGGTACTACTTTTCGCACCATTTTGTTCTTTTCTTTCCTATTGGCATTTATCATTTCAACGATACTTTGGGTGATAAAACCGCTGATTTTTCTCTATGGAAAACAAAAGCCTTTATCAAACGAATTAGCTGCTGAACAAATCGGAAAGTACTTTCCTGAAGTGAGCGATAAGCTTATCAATACACTTCAATTGACTAGAAATATTGACAAAGAGCAAAATGAATTACTGATTGCTTCTATCAAACAGAAATCTCAGCAATTGGGAATTGTGAAATTTGCTGATGCTATTAAGATAAATGATAATCGCAAATACTTAAAGTTCGCCATTTTTCCAGCGATTTTGATTGTCGGAATTTTAATGATTTATCCTGCTTTCTTTTCAAAAAGTACAGAACGAATTGTCAATTTTAAAAATGAATATCAAGAAGAAGCTCCTTTCAATTTCTTACTAGAAAACAAAAGTTTACAGGCTTTTAAAAACGAAGATTTTACGCTTAATCTAAGTCTTCAAGGCAATACCATTCCCGATGCTGTTTATGTAATTTATAATGACAGAAAGCTAAAAATGGAAACGAATGACAAACGTCATTATACTTATACTTTCTCTAAAGTTCAAAATGGCTTTGATTTCCAGTTTGAAGCTGCTGGCTTTAAATCTGGTCAATATGAAGTAGAATTGGTCAACAAACCGAGTTTAGCTTTTTTTGATGTCAATGTAAATTATCCTTCTTATCTCAATAAACCTGATGAATCTTTAAAGAATGTTGGCAATTTAACCGTTCCAGAAGGTACTTCAATTGAATGGGATTTTAACGTAAGTAATACAGATTCTATCACAATGGTTTTTGAAGGTGATAAAAATACTTATCGTGCTGATAAAAAATTGTTGGGCGGTGGCTTCGATTTCACTAAAAAAGTAAAAGCTTCTGGTACTTATAAAGTATTTCTAAAAAATAAATATGCTTCAAATTCTGACGGAATCAGTTTTTATTTAAACGTTATTCCTGATAAATATCCGCAATTAAGTTTAGAGCAATACAAAGATTCAACGCTTTATAATTTTATGGTTTTGGGCGGAAATATCGCTGACGATTATGGTATTAGTCGCCTTGCTGTTTTTTATAAAGTACTTAGAAACGGACAAAACAATCAGCAAAATTATGCGAGTTTTGGCTTACCAATTCAAGGAAATCAAACGATTCAAAGCTTTTATAAGCAATGGAATTTGGATAGCTTAAAACTCAATCCTTCTGATAGAATTGAATATTTTGTTCAAGTTTGGGATAATGATGGAGTAAATGGTGCAAAATCTACTCGTTCACAAATTATGAATTATGCCATTCCAGACAAACAAGCGATTGATAATGAAATTGAAAATTCTGTTGATAAAACACAAGCTCAGTTAGAAAAGACTTTCGAGAAAGCTCAAAAACTTCGTAAGGAAATTGCTGCTTTAGAAAATCGCTTGAAAAACAAAAAGGAACTCGATTATCAAGACAAGAAATTGGCTGAAGAACTCATCAAAAAGAAAGCAGAATTGATGAATGAAATCAAAAATCTACAAGATGCCAATAAAGATTTGAACGACAAGCAACAAAGATTCAACGAGCAGAAACCAGAAAATCAACAAAAAATGGAAGCTCTCCAAAAAATGATGAATGATTTGATGGATCCTGAAACTCAGAAATTATATGAAGAATTGAAAAAAATGCTTGAACAAAATCCTGACGATAATAAAATGCTTGAACAAATGGATAAGCTCAAAAACAAAGAGCGTAACATGGAAAAAGAATTGGAGCGTATGCAGGAGCTTTTCAAAAAATTACAATTAGAACAAAAGTTGGATAAGAGTATCAAAGATTTGGAAGACCAAGCCGATAAACAAGAAAAACTTGCTCAGAAAAATGAAGATTTAGATAAAGCCAATAAAAGTGATACTGAGAAACAAAAAGAAGCTGATGCTAATAAAAAAGAGCAAGAAAAATTGAGCAAGGCTTTTGAAGAAGTAAAGAAAGATTTAAAGGAAGCTGAAAAGATTAATCAAGAAATGAAAAATGCTGAACAGATGGATATGGGAAAAGAACAGCAAGAAGATATTTCGCAAGATCAGAAAGAAGCCGAAGAGAAATCTGAAAAGGGCGATAATAAAGGTGCTTCGCAAAAACAAAAGCAGGCGGCAAAGCAAATGAAGAATTTGGCTCAACAATTAGCGAAAGAAAAACAAGAACAAGAAATGAAACAGAACGAAGAGAACATGGACGACCTTCGTGACATTCTTGAAAACCTTGTGAAGATTTCGCTGAACCAAGAAAAGTTAATGAAAGATTTTCGTGGCATTAATCCATCAGACCCACGCTTTATAAAACTTTCGCAAGAGCAAATAAAAATTCAAGATGATGCGAAAGTGATTGAAGATAGTTTATATGCTTTATCAAAAAGAGTTTTACAAATTGAAAGTTTCGTAACTCGTGAAATGAGTAATATGAAAGGTTTTATGGGTGAAGCCACAAAATTGATTAAAGAACGAAAATTACCGATGACCACTTCAAAGCAACAATTTGCGATGACTTCAATGAATAATTTGGCATTGTTACTTTCGGATGTGTTAAAGCAGATGCAGCAAAATCAACAAATGATGATGCAAAGTTCTGGAAAGGGAAAAACGAAGAGCAAAGGAAAAGGAAAAAGTATCAGCGAAAGTCAAAAAGATTTGAACCAGCAAATGCAACAGACTATGCAAAAAGGAGCGAAAGGTCAAGGTGGTATTTCTGAGCAATTGGCAAAGATGGCAAGAGAACAAGCCCAAATTAGAAAAATGCTTCAAGAGTTTTTGGATAATAATAAAGGAACTGACAAAGGAAAAAGTTTAGGAAACGAAGTAAAGGAACTGATGAAGAAAATGGAAGAAAGCGAAACTGATTTAGTTAATAAAAGGCTTAACCCAAATTTGATGAAGCGTCAGCAAGAATTATTGACTCGTTTGCTAGAATCTGAAAAAGCGATGCAAGAACAGGAAGAAGAGCAAAAACGCAAAGCTGAATCTGCTCGACAAGATTTAGCAAGGAAGGTTCCACCACAATTTCAGCAGTATGTGAAAGACAAACAAAAGCAAACAGAATTACTTCGGACTGTTCCTCCTAACTTGAATCAATATTACAAACGTCAAGTGGATAGTTACTTCAAACAAATCAATTAATAAAACGGACTCAGGTTTAAATCTGAGTCCGTTTTATTTTTATTGGTAGTGAAGTTTGATTTGAATGTATTTCTATATTCTAGTCTAAGTAGCTGATATTCACAAGCTGAATTTTATATTGTATCTTTGTAAACGAATTATTTCAAACTTAACAATGTTATTACACAATGATTGTTTTTTTCAACGAAGATATTGATTTCAAATTTGGTCAGAAGAACCAGTTAAAAGCTTGGCTTAAAAAAGTAGCTGAATCAGAGGGATTTAAGATGAGGAACCTCAACTATATATTTTGTTCTGACGAGTACCTTCATAAAATCAATCTTGAATACCTAGACCACGACACTTATACTGACATCATCACTTTCGACAATTCAGAGGAAGAAGAAGATATTGAAGGTGATATTTTTGTAAGTATTGAAAGAGTAAAAGATAACTCTCAAGAATTAAAAACCGAGTTCCTTGATGAATTTAAGCGTGTTTTAGTTCATGGCTTGTTACATCTTTGCGGTTATGATGACCATTCAGATGAAGATGAAGCTCAGATGAGAGAACTTGAAAGCAAATACATTTCTATTTTTCAATAATTAATACCTTGTTATTTTTATCAAACACTCCACGTGGAACACTTATTAAAAATATGATTTTTGAAGTGTCCTTATAAAGTGATTCAGAAAGTGAGCATCTAATTTTAAATAATCATTTCAACACCTAAAGCAACACTTAATAGCTAAAAACATACTAAGCTCAAGTAATACTTGATGACTTAATATCCATCTTTAAAGATATTAGTTGTCAAAAAATCACACCTATAAATTGAGCATTAAAATTAAATTATTGAGAATATCAGATAAAATAGAATCAATAACTAACACTTTTGATGCTAAACAATAACATTAAATACTTTTAGAGATAAGTGTGAAACATAAAATTTACTTAGTAAAATATTTATAAGATTATTGTCTTTAGAGCATAAATCTAATTACCCTTAAAAGTATCAAAAGCATATTCTAAAGAGAAAAACAAACAAGAATATAAAAACAACCGAGAACAAGATTTAATTACCAATTAAAAATATGTACAAAGAATATGATGTTATCGTAGTAGGAGCTGGTCATGCAGGATGTGAAGCCGCTCACGCTGCAGCAACGATGGGTTCAAAAGTATTACTCATTACGATGAATATGAATACTATCGCACAAATGTCTTGCAATCCAGCGATGGGTGGCGTTGCTAAGGGACAAATTGTGCGTGAAGTAGATGCTTTGGGCGGTATGTCAGGAATTATTTCTGATAAAACCATGATTCAATTTAGAATGTTAAATCGTTCAAAAGGTCCTGCAATGTGGTCGCCAAGATGTCAATCTGATAGAATGCGTTTTGCTGAAGAATGGCGATTAGCTTTGGAAAGAAACTTAAATGTGGATTTTTGGCAAGAAATGGTTTCAGGCTTACTTGTTGAAGATAATAAAGTAGTAGGTGTTAAAACACAATTGGGAATTGAATTCAAAGCAAAGTCGGTTGTTTTAACGAACGGCACTTTCTTAAATGGTTTAATTCATATTGGTGAGAAAAACTTTGGTGGTGGTAGAACAGCAGAAGGAAAAGCCACTGGAATTACAGAACAATTAGTACAATTAGGTTTTGAAGCTGGCAGAATGAAAACGGGAACTCCGCCAAGAGTTGATGGAAGAAGCTTAGATTACTCTAAAATGGAAGAACAAAAAGGAGATGAAAATCCGAGTAAGTTTTCTTATTTAGATACACCTTCATTAACAGAACAAAGAAGCTGTTGGATTACTTATACAAACCATGAAGTACACGATGTTTTAAAAACAGGATTTGAAAAATCTCCAATGTTTGCGGGTAGAATCAAAGGATTAGGGCCAAGATACTGTCCATCGGTTGAAGATAAAATCAATCGTTTTGCAGATAAAGACCGTCACCAAATCTTTGTAGAACCAGAAGGATGGAATACAGTAGAAGTTTATGTAAATGGATTTTCTACTTCTTTGCCCGAAGATGTACAATATGCAGCTTTGAAAAAGATTCCAGGTTTTGAAAACGTAAGAATGTTCCGTCCTGGTTATGCCATTGAGTACGATTTCTTCCCGCCTACACAATTAAAACAGACTTTAGAAACTAAACTGATTCAGAATTTATTCTTTGCAGGTCAGATTAATGGAACTACTGGTTATGAAGAAGCCGCTTGCCAAGGTTTAATGGCTGGCATTAATGCTCACCAAAGAGCGCAGGATTTACCAGACTTTACATTATCTCGTTCTGAGGCATATATTGGTGTTTTAATCGATGATTTAATCAATAAAGGTACAGAAGAACCTTATAGAATGTTTACGTCAAGAGCGGAGTACAGAACGCTTTTAAGACAAGACAATGCAGATATTCGTTTAACCGAAAGAGGACATTCTATTGGTTTGGCTTCGGAAGAAAGATTGAATAATGTGAATAACAAGAAAACTAAAACTGTTGAGTTGATTGCTGGCTTGAAATCTTTGAAAATTAAACCTGAGGAAGTAAATGCTAAATTAGAAGCGATTGGAACATCTGCTTTAAGAGAAGGTACTTTAGTTATCAATTTATTGAAAAGACCAGATATTGATATGGTCAAATTGAAAACCTTAACGCCTGAAGTAGAAGCATATCTTTCAAACTATTCGGATGAAATTCTGGAACAAGCTGAAATCAATGTAAAATATGAAAGCTACATTGAAAAGGAGCAAGTAATGGTTAATAAACTATTGAAATTTGAAAACTTGAAGATTCCTGTGAATTTCGACTATGCAAATCTTAAAGCTATTTCAAATGAAGGTCGTCAAAAACTATCAAGGATAAGACCAGCCACTATTGGTCAAGCTTCGAGAATCAGTGGCGTTTCTCCTTCTGATGTTTCTGTATTAATGCTTTATATGGACAGATAGAATCTGGATAATAGTCAATCAAAAAGACTTGTAAGTAATGGTAATTCCAAACCAAAGGCTTACAAGTCTTTTTTATATCTTTGTGAAAATTAACAACCATGGAAAAAATTAGCACTTGCCCAATCTGTCAACAGAATTCATTTAGTACTTTTCTTAATGTCCAAGATTATACCGTAAGCCAAGAAACATTCGATATTGTCAATTGTAATTCATGTGGCTTTAAATTCACCAATCCTCGACCTACAATAGATAAAATAGGAGCATATTACAAGGCTGAATCTTACATTTCACATACTAATACTTCTAAAGGATTAATTGCAAAAATTTATCATTCTGTACGAAAATATACGCTAAAAGGTAAATTAGAATTAGTTAATAATTTATTCCCTTCAAAAGGTAAATTATTGGATGTTGGTTGTGGAACAGGAATGTTCTTGAATGTCTGCAAAGAGGATGGTTGGAAAGTATTTGGCATTGAACCAGACGACGACGCTAGGGCAATTGCAGAACAAATTAATCAATCAACTATCAAAAATGATGTGATTAGTTCTTTCCAAAATGAGCAATTTGACATCATTTCGCTTTGGCATGTATTAGAACATGTTCATCAATTAAATGAAACGATTGATTGGCTTTATGAAAGACTTTCAAATGATGGTTCGCTGATTATTGCTGTGCCTAATCATGAATCTGAAGATGCGGCTATTTATGGCAATAAATGGGCAGCCTATGATGTGCCAAGACATTTATATCATTTCTCACAAAAGACAATAAAGCAACTTTTTGAACAACATAACTTCCGTTTAGAAAAAACTCTTCCTATGAAATTCGATTCATTCTATGTTTCGATGTTGAGTACTAAATATCAAACTGGAAAAATCAATTATCTAAAAGCTTTTGTGGATGGTTTGAAGTCAAATCTTAAAGCTGAAAATAATCAACAGAATTATTCTAGCTTAATTTACATATTTAAGAAGAATTAACATTATTCGCACACTTTTCCACAACCCTCAGAGTTTATCAAACGCTGAGGGTTTCTTTTTGCAAAATGGTCAACATTTCGATAAACCAATTTTTTTAAGCAATTTTGGGATAAGTAAGTCCTTATTTTAGTTATTCAAACATTAGCATCAATTTTATCCACAAAGTTTTCAACATATTAACATGAAAGTGAAGAATTTAGTCTTGATAAGTTTTTTAAGTTTTATACTCATTGAAATGCTGTTTAGTTGTGCCCAAATCGTAGCACCTACTGGCGGAAAAAAAGATACTCTTGCACCAGTCATCGTAAAAACATTTCCGAATAATCAAGCTATTAATTTTTCAGGAAGATTAGTACAAATTGAATTCAACGAGTATGTGAGTATCGATAATATTCAACAGCAATTATTAATCACACCCAATATTGAAGGTACTTACGAAAGCAAAGCATTATCCAAAGGTGTGCGTTTAACTTTTGATAAACCTTTTAAACCAAATACTACTTATAGTTTAAATTTTAGAAATTCAATTAAAGATATTACTGAAAGAAATGTCGCTAAAAATATCAGATTAGTTTTCAGCACTGGTAATATCATCGATTCTTTAAGTGTAAGTGGAAAAGTTTTTAACCCTCTAATTAATAAACCAGTTTTAGATATCAATGTGGGTTTATATAATTACACCGATACTTTAAATCCAAAAAAAGTAAAACCTTATTATTTCACGAAAACTGATAGTTCTGGAATTTTCAAAATTGAAAATGTGGCAGCTGGTAAGTACAGAGTTTTCGCAATTTCTGATGCAAACAGTAATCTTTTATATGAAGAAGCTAAAGAATTAATAGGTTTTGTAAAAGATACAATTGATTTAAAAACCAATTTATCAAACCTAGAAATCAATATGGCGAAAATGGATAAAACTCCAAACAAAGTATTTAAAACAAGAAATACTTCTGGCTATTATTATATAGAATACAATCGAGGAATAAAAAATGCCAAAATTGATTTTTTGGGCAGAAAAGATACACTCGCTTATCAACAAATTGATGCAAAAAATCTTAGAATTTATAATACTATCAACAATTCTACTGATACTGTAAAAGTGAAAATTTCTGTAATTGATTCTCTCGACAGAGTATTTACACACGAACAAAAAATCAAATTCAGAGTAAAAGGTAAAAAGGATGAAAGTGTAAAAGAGGAATTCAGTATTAAAATTAGTCCAAGTAATAATGAAGACATCGATTTGAAAGAAGTTGGCTACACTATCAATTTTACAAAATCTGTCATTCATTATGATTTGAATAAAATTGAAATCATGAATGATACTTTGATTAGAGTACCGATTACTGAAAAAGATATTAAATGGAATCAAGATAAAACGAAACTTATCATTCAGAAAAATGATAAAAAGCCAAAGGAATTTGTAAGAGTAAGATTCCAAAAAGAAGCTTTTATTTCACTTGAAAATGATACGACTTCAAAGTACGAAGCCAATCATCCAATTCGTGATCCTGAAAATTATGGCATCATTGAAGGTGAAGTAAAAAATCCGAACAAGAAACATTTCTTTATCGAATTGATGAACGATAAAAATGAAGTAATCCAAAAAGTGGACAACCTTTTGAAATACGAATTTGCCTTTCTAAAAGCGGGTATTTACTATCTACGATTAATTGTAGATGAAAATCAAAATGCTCGTTGGGATGAAGGCGACATTCAGACCAACACGCTTCCAGAAAAAATTATCTACAATCCAAACAAAATAAAGCTGAAACAAAACTTCGTTCTTTCTGGAAATGATTTCACAATTGACTAAAATCAGAAAACTGGTCAACCTTCTGTGGATAAGTACCAAAACAGGGCAAATAGTCGTTCAAAAAAGTGGAAAACTAGGTGTTTTTCACCATTCATTTTTGTGGAAAGAAATAGCCTCATTGTGGAAAGTAAAATTGGGCTTTTTGAAAAGTGGAAAACTATCGATTTAATCCCTATTTTTAAGACATGTTAACCACAAAAATTTTGAATGTTGACAATGTTGAGAAAATGATTAAAGTTATACACATAAATGTTAATTAAAATTATTTATACTGTAAATCAAATAGTTATATGTTGATAAGTATTTGTAAAATGTTGATAATAAAACTGATATTAACAATTGAACGTGAAAATAATGTTTCACAATACTCTTCCACATATCCACAGTATAATAGAAGTAATAGTTTTCTTTTTTTAAAAAATTAAATAAAAATTATTATGATTAAATATAAGATGTTGTTGAAAACTTTTTGGAAGGCATTTTACTTATGTTTTGTCTTGATGTGTTCTTTTGAAGTTTTAAGTCAGGATGCTCAGTTGGGCGTTGAATACTTAAAAGCTGGAGAGTATGAAAAAGCAAGAACCCTTTTTCAAAAATTGGCGAAGAACAAAGAAACCGCAAAAGATATTTATAAACCATATTTGGAAACTTTGATTAAGTTGAAAAATTGGGACGAGGCTGAAAAGTTTGTAAAAAGACAAATCAAAAATACAGAAGGCAATCAAGCTAAATATTTAGTTGATTTAGGAAGACTTTATCAAGCAACTGAAAAAAAAGAAGAAGCCAAAAAGAATTATGATTTAGCGATTGATAAAGTAAAAGCCAACGACGATGAAATGATTGATTTGGTAAATTACTTTGTTCAACAACAACAAACCGAACTAGCTATACAAACAATTGAGGTATCTAGGGTTTTTGGAAAGTCGGAAGATAAATACGCTGTACAGTTAGCCAATTTGTTTCGTATGCAAGGCAAAGTGCCTGAAATGATAGAAGAGTACTTGAAGTTTGGTTTAGCGACTGAAAATCAAGAAATGGTGCAGTCAATCCTTCAGGATGAGTTGAAGGAAGACAAAGAAATAGAAGAATTAGAGAAAATACTCTATGCAAAAGTTCAGAAGTATCCACAGACTTCTTATTACACTGATATTTTAATCTGGCATTTGGTTCAGAAAAAAGACTTTTATAAAGCTTTTGTTCAGGCAAGAGCATTGGATAAACGCTATAGAAAAGAAGGAGCTCAGGTTACAGAATTGGGTTTTATGGCACATCAAAATAAAGATTTTGTTAACTCTGGTAAAATCTTTGAATACTTAATTAAAGAATATCCAAGACATCAGAATTATCCATTGTGGAGAAGAATGTTGATTAATGCCAAAGAAGAAGTAATCAAAACTACGTATCCAATCAATCAATCAGACATTCGTTTACTCATCGCTGAATATACCAAAATGCTGGAAGACCTTGGAACGAACCAAAGAACTTTAGAAGCATTGAGAAGTAAAGGACTTTTGTATGCTTTTTACTTGAATGAAAAAGATACTGCGATTGCTGTTTTAGAAAAAGCCATCAAACTTGCCAACAATGATCAAATCTTTGTGGATAAATGTAAATTGGATTTAGGAGATATTTTCTTGCTGAAATCTGAACCTTGGGAAGCGACCTTACTTTATTCACAAGTAGAGAAATCAGAAAAAGATAGTCCGATGGGTTACGAAGCAAAATTGCGAAATGCAAAACTGGCTTATTTCAGAGGAGATTTTGAATTATCGAAAGAAGTACTGGATATTTTAAAACAAGCCACTACTCGTGAAATTGCAAATGATGCCATGGAGCTGAGTTTATTGATTCAAGAAAATACAGGTTTTGATAGTACAGAAGCTGCTTTGAAAGATTACTCCGCTGTTGAGCTTTTACTTTTTCAACACAGAAACGATGAAGCGATTGCTAAATTGGTAGAAATGGAAAAAGTGTATCGTGGAAATCCTATCATGGATGATTTGATTTTCCTTAGAGCAAATATTTACTTGAAACAAGGCGATGTGGAAAAAGGAGTAAAAGATTTAGAATTTGTCATCCAGAATTTTCCACATGATATTAAAGGCGATGATGCACTTTATCTTTTAGCCAAAACCTATCAAGAAGTTTTGAATCAATCGACGAAAGCCATGAAATTGTATCAAGAATTGTTGATAAAGTATCCTGGAAGTATTTATAGTGCGGAAGCTAGAAAAAGATTTAGAAATCTAAGAGGTGATACAATAAATTAATAGCCTAAACGTATTATTATCAGGCCTGTAAGCTTATCCACTTACAGGCTTTTTTTGTGGATAACCACTAAATCCTAATACATGATTTAACTTTACTTGATTGCTTTAAATAAAATTTGTAAAGCCCATTTTTGAAATGGACTGGTTTTATTTTGCTTTCTATCCTCTGATTTATTCACTATCAAGTAAAATAACCATGAAAAAGCTCTTCTCTCTATTCATTATTGTTTCTCTTTTTTATACTTATGAGCTTTCTGCTCAGCAAAAGCAAATTGTTTTTGCCTGTAATTATTTTGGAAAACAAATAATATCTCAAGACATTTGTCCACAAACGTTAGGCTACGCTTCTGAAAGTCACGCTGCGCAAGTAATCGGAAAATTTGCCAAAAAGATGGGACAGTTTCATAGTAAGTTTAAAGTAATGCAATGTTCCAATACAGATAATTGTTTTGCCACAATTATCGACGGACAGCCTTATATCATTTATGACCGAGACTTTTTAAACAGAGTAGAACGCACAGCCCAAACTGACTGGGCGGCAATTTCTATTTTGGCACATGAAATCGGACACCACGCCAATTTTCATACGATTGATAAAGAAGGTAGCCGACCCGAAAAAGAATTAGAAGCTGATTACTTTTCTGGTTTTTGGTTACATCAAATGGGTGCTACTTTAGCACAAGCCCAACAAGCTATTATTTATTTTCAGGAAGAAAACGTTACTTCAACACATCCTCCAAAATCTCAAAGATTATTAGCCATCAAAAAAGGTTGGGAAGAAGCTGATACCGAAAGACAAATAGAAGTATCAAGAGAACCTAAAAATAACCAACCTAAAGTTCAATCAGATACTGAAGAACACTATAAAAGTATTTCATTAATTGAAAGTAAACCAATTTCACCAATCGAATCTTCTTTGAAAAAGACAGGATGTATTTCTGGAGATTGTAAAGATGGAGAAGGACTTTTTGTGCATAAAACACAAGGAAGTTATCAAGGTATGTGGAAAAATGGGAAAAGAGATGGTTATGGAATTCAGTATTATCCCGATGGTACAAAAATGTTTGAAGGCGAATACAAAGCTGGAAAAAGAGAAGGAAGTGGAATTTACTATTTTCAACATGGAGAAAGATTTGAAGGTAAATTCTTCAATGACAGCACAACCGAAGAAGGTTACTATATCTTGATTAATAATGACGAAAGCAATGTAGAATTAACTTACTTTTTCTCTGATGGTAGAAAAGAAATCATTCAGATTATAAATGAGTAAACAAATAGCAGAATTAGTATATAGGTAATATTTTTTTTGAAATTATGATAAAAAGCATAAAAAATAGTAAAAATATTATGCGTGCATACTATTTTGATTTAGTTAATCTTGTTATCTTTGCTTAAATCCAATTGTAAAATATAGGGTTTAAATTGTATTTTATATTGAAGATGTATTGATTAAACGAAGATAGTCATGAAGAGCAATCCGAACATTACCAGAGTATTTGATTTACTGCCCAATTGTGTTTTAGCTGTTAATAAAGAAGATACTTTCGCTAGTAAAGTAAAAGGCGAATGGAAAAAATACAGTGCTACAGAAGTAATTGAAATCGTCAATAAAGTAAGTATTGGGTTAATAAAATTGGGTGTTAAAAAGGATGATAAGATTGCTTTGATTTCTAATAACAGACCAGAATGGAATTTTATCGAATTGGGTGTTCAGCAATTGGGAGCTGTTTTAGTGCCGATGTACCCAACCATTACGATTGAAGATTACCGTTATATTTTCACGGATGCCGAAGTAAAACTGGTTTTTGTTTCTGATAAAGCTTTATTGGCAAAAGTATTGGAAGCTACCAGTGTATTAACTGGCATAGAAGGAATTTTTACTTTTGATAAAACAAAAGAAGCCAAACATTGGACTGAATTATTAGATTTATCTAAAAATGAAGACTTCTCCCAAATTGAAACTTATAAGGCTGCTGTACATCCAGATGATTTATTGACCTTGATTTATACTTCTGGCACAACTGGAAAACCCAAAGGAGTAATGCTTACGCACGATAACATCATTTCTAATATTGATGGTTTAGTGATTGGAAAGCATTTGGAATTATGTTCTGATGATAAAGCTTTGAGTTTTCTTCCGCTTTGCCATATCTACGAACGTACCGATGTTTATGTGTATATGTATTATGGTGTTTCGGTATATTATGCTGAAAGTATGGATACCATTGCAGATAATTTAAAGGACATCAAACCTCAAGTATTTGCTACCGTTCCTCGATTGTTAGAGAAAGTTTATGATAAAATTGTAGCAAAGGGCTATGAACTTTCAGGAGTAAAAAAACAGCTTTTTTTCTGGGCATTAAACTTAGGTTTGAAATATGACCCGATGAAAGACATGGGTTGGTTTTATGATACTCAATTAAAAATCGCTCGTAAATTGATTTTCAGTAAATGGAAAGAAGCTTTAGGCGGAAATATCAAAATCATCGCTTCGGGTTCTGCCGCTTTGCAAGCCCGTTTGTCAAGAGTATTTTGGGCAGCTGAGATTCCAATTGCCGAAGGTTATGGACTTACTGAAACTTCACCAGTTGTTTCTTCTAGTATTTTATCTGATTTTAGAGTGGGTTGTGTGGGAACAGTTTTACCAAACCTACAAGTAAAAATTGCTGAGGATGGTGAAATTTGTGTAAAAGGTCCATCGGTTATGAAAGGTTATTATAAAAGACCAGATGCTACTGCCGAAGCCATTGATGTAGATGGTTGGTTTCATACGGGTGATATTGGTGAATTTTTTGAGGGTCGTTATCTAAAAATTACAGACCGAAAGAAAGAAATTTTCAAAACTTCTGGTGGAAAATATGTTGCACCACAAGTAATCGAAAATAAATTAAAAGAAGCCGTTTTGATTGAACAAGCGATTGTAGTAGGAGAGGGACAAAAATTTCCTTCTGCTTTAGTCGTTCCAGAGTTTAATGCTTTGAAAGAATGGTGTTCTAGAAATGAAATTTCATATACCAATCCAGAACAGATTATTAAAAATCCAAAAGTGAAAGAGAAATTGGATGAAGTAGTGAAAGATTTGATGAAGAACATTGCTCAATACGAACAAGTAAAAAAGGTAGAATTATTGCCAAAATTATTCTCAATTGAATCGGGTGAATTAACACCTACATTGAAATTAAAAAGAAAAATCATTCACAATAATTATAAGGATTTGATAGAGGGAATGTATAATTAACCTCAGGCTGTTATCTGAAAACTGTTAATAGTTATCCGTATTTCGTATCATAAAAATGCCATTCGACTTAAATGCGAATGGCATTTTTATTTACAGGAAACTTACAAGTTGTAGTTTAATCACTAAATCACAACTCATTAATTCACTCAATTTTATAAAGAAAGAAGGTATTCCTTAAAATCTCCAAACTCTTTCGTCATCGGTATCGCTACTTTTTCTTTAGAAAGTAAAGCCGAAAGTCTTTCTGGAATGGCTACTGATGTTCCTAAAGTTTCTTCTACTACATCTAAGAATTTAGCATAATGTGCCGTTGAAAGTAAAACGCCTGCTACTTCTTCAGAAAGTGTATCAGTATAAGATTTCAAACCTAAATAAGCCACAGCTGTATGTGGACACATCACATATTGGGTTCTTTCATATACATCTTTCATGGCTGCTTTGGTAGTCTTATCATCACTGAAATCGCCAGCAATATGTTTTATAACTTCTTCATGTGCATCGCCAGCCAACAAACGCATTCTGATAAAATTAGAAGGATTTCCCACATCCATTGCATTTGAAATTGTTTCTTGCGAAGGCTTCGGTTCATAATTGCCAGAAGCTAAATACTTCGGAACGATGTTATTCACATTCGTAGCCGCCACAAACATTTTCACAGGTAAGCCCATTTTCTGAGCAATTAAACCTGCCGAAAGGTTTCCAAAATTTCCACTTGGCACACAGAAAACGACTGGTTTGGTATTACCAGCTTTTTTCAATTGGGCATAAGCATTGAAATAATAGAAAGATTGTGGAATCAATCGACTAATGTTGATTGAATTGGCAGAAGCTAAATTGATTTTTGAAGATAATTCATTATCCAAAAAGGCAGCTTTCACTAAAGCCTGACAATCGTCAAAAGTACCATCTACTTCTAAAGCCGTTACGTTTTCGCCTAAAGTAGTCAATTGTTTTTCTTGAATATCCGACACTTTTCCGGTCGGATACAAAATCGTTACTTTGATGCCCGGCGTTTTATAAAAACCTTGTGCCACTGCTCCGCCAGTATCGCCAGAGGTTGCTACAAGAATATGAATATCTTTTTGTGATTTCTGCAAAAAGTAAGACATCAACGATGCCATGAATCTTGCACCAAAATCTTTAAAAGCCATTGACGGCCCATGAAACAATTCTAAAACGTAAGTATCTTTTTCAAGAGCAATCAAAGGAGCATCAAAATCAATCGCTCTTTCTACTATCGTTTTAATATATTCTTCTGGAATATCGTCGCCTAATAAAGCTTTACTTACTTCAAAAGCAATTTCTGAAATTGAAAGCGTATCAATCTTTTCAAAAAAAGAAGCGGGTAAAGTCGGAATAACGTGTGGCATATACAAGCCATTGTCGGGAGGAAGTCCTCTGAAAACTGCTTCTTCTAAAGAAACATCATCACTTTGATGATTTGTGCTATAAAGTATCATAAACGTTTTTGGAACAGATAAAAGCTTCAATTTCAAAACCTTCGTGGCAAGAAATCTTGTAAATTAGTATTATCAAAAATTCAACAATTGTCGAGACCATTTTTGATAATAATAATTTTAAAAATAGCTGTAAGCTTACAGTCAAAAGCTTACAGCAGTAAACGGAGTACAAAATTAGTTCAAAAGCCCGAATTACAGAATAAACATTTGATTTTCTATAATTCGACCTCTTATTCATTTTAATATAAACACCATGTACAAGAAATTACAAAACTACCTTCGTGATTTTTTTGCTTTTAATCAGACAGAAATTAAAGGCTTCATTTTCCTTATCTTGTTAGTATCTCTGCTGATATTTTTCACTTTTATTTTTGATTATATTCCTGAAAAACAGAATGTTGTGTCTTCTGTGGATTCAAAAAAAATAGAAGAATTAATAGCAAAAATCGAAATTAAAGAAGCTTCAGAGAGCCGTAGAACGAAAAAAAATATTTTTTCGGACAAATACTCGAAAGAAATCGACTTTACGGAGTCTTCAAAAACGATAAATTTATTCACTTTTGACCCTAACTTGGCAAGTGTAGGTGATTTAACAAAATTAGGCATACCAACTTTGTTGTCAGAACGCATTGTTAAGTATAGAAGTAAAGGAGGAGTGTTTCGTAAAAAAGAAGATTTGTTGAAAATTTATAGTTTTCCAAATTCACTCTATCAAAAGTTAGCTCCATATATTATTTTATCGAATACTCAATCAACAGTTAAAAATACAGAGGTAGAAAAATTGGTAACAACTAATGAAGTAAAATCTAATGTGATAAAAGAAACTTTTAAAGTACAAGTTTTTGATTTGAACAGAGCCGATACTAACGATTTAAAGAAATTGAAAGGTATTGCTTCAAAACGTGCGATAAGAATTATTCAGGAAAGAGAAAAATTAGGTGGCTTTTATTCGGTAGAACAAGTACGTTACATTTGGGGATTAGACTCTCTTTCTATTGATGAATTGTTGAAATATGGGCGAGTGAATAATCCTTCGATTCGGAAAATTAAAATCAATGAAGTGACTTTGGAAGAATTTAAACATCCTTATTTAAGACCATACATCGCAAAGGCTATCATTGCCTACCGGCAACAGCATGGAAATTTTTCAAGTAAAAAAGATTTAGAAAATATTAAACTTTTAGACGCACAAACGCTTGAAAAACTTTTACCATATTTATCATTCTAAACTGTACCACGGGATTCCATCCCGTGTTTGTATTAGAGTTTTAAAATTTCACGGGATGGAATCCCGTGGTACAGAACTTAAAAAATTATGATTCCAATTTCTGACTTACTCATCTTTATCATCGCCGCTTTTGGCTTGGTCATCACGCCCGGACCGAACATGATTTATTTAATTTCTCGTTCCATCTCTCAAGGCAAACGAGCTGGCATTATTTCGCTGTCAGGTGTGATTGTCGGTTTTCTGTTCCATGTCATCATGGTTTCATTCGGACTCACAGCAATTTTGATGGCAGTACCTTTTGCTTATACTTTTCTGAAATGGTTGGGAGTTGGCTATCTTTTGTACTTGGCTTGGAACGCCATCAAACCGGGAAGCAAATCAGTTTTTGAAACAACATCCTTGAAAGACGACAGTAATTTCAAATTATTTCAGATGGGCTTTTTAACCAATGTGCTCAATCCAAAAATTGCAGTATTCTATATGTCATTCTTTCCGCAGTTTATCAAACCTGAATATGGCAATGTTTTATTTCAAAATTTTCAATTAGGATTTACCCAAATGACGGTCAGTTTTTCGGTGAATCTCATGATTGTTTTGTTTGCGTCAAGCATTTCAACATGGTTTAGCGAAAGACCAACGTGGGTTAAAATTCAAAAATGGTTTATGGCGGGAATTTTGGGAAGTCTTGCCCTAAAATTAGCCTTAGATAAAGCCAAATGAATATTTATTCTATTAATATTGATATAAGTAAACATCATTTCAAAATTAACTTGATTTTACTTATAAATTATTAACAATCAATATTTTAAGGATTACAATGATGATTTGTAAACAAGCAAAATAATAAAATCAACTGCTTTTAATTCATTGAAGGCATAATTCATAATAATGCTTGTTTACAGAGGCTTTAAGAAGGTTTTTTTTACAGTAAAATCACTCAACAACGATATTTTGTAAGCTTACAAAGAAGCTATGTAAGTCAACAAAACTTTTTTGTAAGCTTACAATACTTCAATGTAAACAAACAAAATTGTGATGTTGGGTTGCATAAGAGTAATGTAAACTTTCAGAAAATTAAATATTTACTATAAACCCATTTCTATGAAACAGATTCACGCACTTATCATCGTGTTCTTTTTGAGTTGTTCATCATCTCAAGATTGCCCTGAGAATATCAATATTCTACCAATGTATGGTATGAATAGTGGAGTAAAAAAATGTAAAGAGCAATTACAAATTGATAAGGATTTTATTGAAGAATGTGACAAATACTTTAAAAGTAGGGATGAGGCTTTTACTCGTCATTTGAATGAAGCTTGGGCATATTTCTATAAAAAAGATTATGATAATTCTATGAAACGATTTAATCAAGCTTGGCTTTTAGATAGTACTAATGCAGATGTTTACTGGGGTTTTGGTAATATACTTGGAATGCAATTGAAGTTTGAAGAATCATTAATTTACTTTAATAAGTCGATTAAGTTAAACTCCAAAAACGCTAAAGTTTGGCTTTCGTTAGGGACAAGTTATGCTCAAATTTTTGTTAAAACGAATGATACTAAATGGTTAAATCAGGCAATTGATAGTTTTAAGAAATCAGCCAACTTGGATAATAAAAATGTAGAAGCCTATTCACAATTGACAGCTTCCTATACTTATTTTATGAAGAAAGACAGTGCTTTGAAATATTTAAAGATTACCGATAAACTTGACCCCAATGCTATTAATCCAGATGTGAGAAAATTGCTTTTGAAAAAATAAAGCCTTGCAGTATCAATCAAGGTGAATTCTTTTCCATTCCAAATACTCCAATCTCGTACAATGCCCACAAGGACGAAAACCCAAAGCGATGGCTTCTTGCTCATTTTGAAAGAAGACACGGTTTTGGGTTTTCATTCTTTTACCAGATGTACAATTGAGTTTACCATAAATTTTTAATTTATGATTTCCAGCCCAAAGGATTTTTCTATTTTTAATTAAAGAAAGTATTACTCGATTCGTTCCTTTTTCGTCCAAAAGTGATCGATGTGTTTTCATTTTGCATCATGAAAAATAATTCCCACCGTATAACGATTACCACTATGTAATTTACTTACGCCATGTTTCATCGGCGAACGAAAATATCCTCTTGTTCCTTTAGCTGCTCTGAAATTAGTCGTAAAAATCACCATATCACCTTGCTTGGGTTGTAGCACAATTGCTTGTGACTGTAACCTTGGTTTTTGTTCAATCAATACAAATTCACCTCCAGTATAATCTTCATTTACTTGCGTTAACAACAATACTGCTTGAAAGGGAAAATATAAGTCGCCATACAAATCCTGATGAAGCGTATTAAAATCTCCTTTTTCATATTTCAAAATCAATGGCGTTGGTCTGCATTGATTTTGTTGGCGACAAGCGTCTATAAAATCAGCGTGCTTTTCTGGATAAGTAAAATCAATTCCCAATTTCTGATTCCACTCATTCGCTACTTTTGATAAAGGACTGTACATTTCATTCCTTAAATAAGCAATGCTTTCGGGCAATGGATAAGCAAAATATTTGTACTCGCCTTTTCCAAAATTATAGCGTTTCATCACAATCGTACTTCTATATAAATCCGCTTGTGTGTATGAAGCAATTAATTGTGAACAAACGTCAGTCGGTATCAGTGAAGGAATCACAGCATAACCCTGTTCATCCAAATCTTGTTTGATGATACTCCAATTGAGGGAGTTTCCATTTTTTGAAAGAGACATGTTTTTGTTGGATTTTAAATGATTAAGTTGTTTTAACTTTTGTAGTAGTTCCCCATTAGCAGGCGAATTAATTTGCCTGCTAATGGGAAGAGTTCTGAATACTCCTCATTCCAAATTCAAAACTCATCATTCCTACAGGCTTCCCATCCAACAATTGCCTTCTTCCGAATACTTCCCCAATGATATTCTCCAAGTTTTCCTTCTTTTCTAATCACACGATGACAGGGAATCAAATACGCAATCGGATTATTTCCCACTGCTGTACCGACGGCTCTAACGGCTTTATCTTTTCCAATACTTTCAGCAATTTGTTGATAAGTAGTTAATGAACCTTGCGGAATCGTCAGCAATGCTTCCCAAACTTTCAGTTGAAAATTTGTGCCTTGTACCAATAAATGCAGTTTATCTAATGAACTAAGATGTGGCATAAAAATGCGTTCTATATAAGGATAAGTAATCGAAGTGTTTTCTTGAATGGTAGCAAAAAACCATTTTTTCTTGAAGATTTCTAAATCTTCTATTTTGGTCTGTTCGTCCGTAAATGCCATGCCACAAATTCCTCTTTCAGTAACAGCCAAAAAACATTCACCAAAAGGAGTTTGGTGATAAGCATAACTGATAAGCAAACCTTTTCCACCACTTTTGAATTCTTGTGGAGTAACCGCTTCAATACCTGTGAACAAATCATATACTCTACTTTGGCTTGAAAGTCCAGCGATTTCTGCGGCTTCTATCAAAGTAGCGGTCGATTTAATTTTCGCTTTTAAATAATCAGCCGTTAAGAATTGTAAAAATTTCTTCGGACTCACACCAGCCCATTCCGTAAATATTCTTTGAAAGTGAAAAGGAGAAAGATTTACTTTCTCAGCGATTTCCTCCAAAGTAGGTTGAGCCGTAATATTTTCGCTAATAAACTCGATTGCTTTCGCAATGCGTTCATAATGGTAAGTATCTGTTGTCATGATTTATAAAATTAACGATACAAATGTCGATTGATAAAAGAACATCCTCAACCCGAAAGTTGCTTTTTTTGATATTTTAGATTCAAGACGTAAGAAACAAGATGCAAGTACAAGATTCATTTCCTGACGAACGACACATCTTGTCTTTTTCTTTCGCCTTTTTTCTTGCTTCTTGTATCTTCCACCAAAATTGTCCTAATCCAGCTTTTTCATTAATTTTACATGAAATCAAAAACTTCATCAAATGTCAACAGGATTTTTCAGCGTACCAACGCCCAAGAACGAGCCAATCAACTCGTATGCTCCAAACACAAAGGAGCGTGAAGCACTTATTGCGAAACTTACTGAAATGCGAAGTATCGTAGCAGATGTACCAATGTATATTGGTTCAGAAGAAGTAAGAACAGGAAACAAACAAGCATTAACTTCCCCACACGACCATCAACATATTTTAGGTTACTACCACGAAGGCGACGCCACTCATGTAAATCAAGCCATTGATTCAGCTTTAACAGCAAGAGAAGCTTGGGCAAATTTACCTTGGGAAAATAGAATGGCTATCTTCTTAAAAGCAGCCGACCTTTCAGCCACAAAATATCGTAATGAATTGAATGCTTCAACGATGTTAGGTCAATCAAAAAATGCTTACCAAGCAGAAATTGATGCCGCTTGCGAGTGGATAGACTTTCTTCGTTTCAATGTACATTTTGCCACACAGATTTATGCAGAACAGCCCATCTCTTCTGAAAATGTTTGGAACAGATTAGAGTACCGTCCTTTAGAAGGGTTCGTTTTTGCCGTAACACCTTTCAACTTTACAGCCATTGCAGGAAACCTTCCAGCTTCGGCAGCATTAATGGGAAATGTTGTAGTGTGGAAACCTTCACCACAGCAAATCTATTCTGCCAATGTATTGATGGAAGTATTGAAAGAAGCAGGATTGCCAGATGGCGTAATCAATTTGATTTACACCGATGGTCCATTGACGGGCGATATTGTTTTCAAGCATCCACAATTTGCAGGAGTACATTTTACAGGAAGTACTAAAGTATTCCAACATATTTGGAAAACAATCGGAGAAAACATTCATAAGTATAAATCATATCCAAGAATTGTTGGAGAAACAGGCGGTAAAGATTTTGTGGTAGCCCATAAATCAGCCGATGCAAAAGCACTTGCCGTAGGTTTGGTACGTGGAGCTTTTGAATATCAAGGACAAAAATGTTCGGCAGCTTCAAGAGCATACATTCCAAATACACTTTGGGAACAAACTTGGGAATATATTCAAGCTGATTTAAGTGAAATTAAAGTTGGTCCAGTTGAAGACTTTTCAAATTTCGTCAATGCAGTAATTGATGAAAAAGCTTTTGATAAAATCACTACTTATATAGCGAATGCAAAATCATCTGATAAAGCAAAAGTAATTGCAGGAGGAAACTATGATAAATCAAAAGGATATTTCATCGAACCAACCATTATCCTAACAGGAGACCCACACTATACAACCATGTGTGAAGAAATCTTTGGACCAGTACTTACTATCTATGTATATGATGCCGATAAGTATGAAGAAACCTTAGATATTGTAAATACAACTTCTGATTATGCTCTAACGGGAGCAATCTTCGCACAAGATCGCTATGCTTTAGAAATTGCTAATAAAAAGTTAGTGAACGCAGCAGGTAACTTCTATATTAATGACAAGCCAACAGGAGCAGTAGTTGGACAACAGCCATTCGGAGGAGCAAGAGCATCAGGAACAAATGATAAAGCAGGTTCTAAGTTAAATCTATTAAGATGGGTTTCTCCAAGAACAATCAAAGAAACATTTGTATCGCCAACAGACTATAAGTATCCATTTTTAGGATAGGTTTGAGATAAATCTTGTAGAAATAAATCATAAAAAAGGTCAGTCATTTTTAAATGGCTGACCTTTTTTACTTAAAAAGTAGGCTTGACTAAATGATTTTTCATTTTTTTAGGAAATGGATGAAATAATCTATGTTACTATTTTGTGTATTTTTATAAATATTTTAATTGTCTAAAATTGAGTAGTTTTAGTCATTACTTTTTAGTTGTTTTTTATGGAAAATTTTTTTGATTTTAACTTATTGATAAACAGGGTAT